>DAOURD010000003.1:0-14425 GCA_030625295.1 Desulfobacterales bacterium
CACCTTGCACAAAACGAGGTATTCTTGGTCTGGGCATTATAGGTCCTCTCATCATTGTGAGCTTATGACCATAATATAGTACGTCAATTTCTATTGTCAAGAAGTTTTTGGAGCCTGCGCTCAAAATAATTCGGGATAAGTTTGGAATGGTGGAATATTGGTTAAATCGAGTTGATAATTGGCCTCCCTTTTTGATCCCAACCCCTGAGACGATAATAATCCGTCACCATCCTCTCAATCTCGGCCTCACTGATCTGGTGGCCGCTCTTGAGGGCCTCTTTATAAAGTCGGCTGGGAAGGCGGTCATCCTTCCGCCTGAGCCCTTCCTGGATATTGAATTTTCGTACGATGTTTGAGATATTGGCACTGATGGCCTTGAGTCTCGTCTTGTGGGCCTCAATGCCCGTAACCCCCTGCACAATTTCACACAGGGCCTCCCAGGGATAAAGGTCCCGATAAAAACGACACAGGATCAAAGCATCAAAAAGGGTAGAGCGGTCCTCAAAGTCTACAAACATGGCTGCTTTGCCTTCGATGGCATCCGGGTCGATCATACCGGATAGTTCTGGCTTGTAAAAGGTGGCTCTCAAGTGGCAGGCACCCCGATCAGAGGTCGCATACCCGAGCCCCACGCCCTTGAGGACTCTGGGGTCGTAACCGGCAGGTTCCAGACCTTTTACATGAACCGCTATATCTTCAAGGCCCCATTCCTCAGAAGCCGCCCTGATTCCCCGGGCCAAGAAATCCCCTATCCCCTTCCGAAAGGCGATCTTTTTCAATAACCCGGCAATCGCATCCACCTGTCCATAGTCGATCGCATAATCAATCTTTCCCCGGCGGGCAGCCTCAATGGTTAGCCCGCAAAGGTTTCCAGCAGTGATGGTGTCCATCCCGAGCCGGTCACAGATGTCATTGAGATAGATAATCTCCTCGATGCTATCTATGGCACAAAGACCTCCAAAGGCATAGATGGTCTCATATTCTGGCCCCTCAAGTCGAAGGCCGGCATGACGCCCGGACCTGACCTTCGTCATACGACCGCAGGCCATGAAGCATTTCAAACAGGCCCGGGGCCTTACCTCACAGCGCTCATGGAGGGCATCGGCGCTGATCTGCTGCCACTTTTCATAGGTCCCTTCTGACCAGTAGCGCGTGGGAAACCCCCCTGCTTCATTCATGACCTTAACCATCCCTGGGGTGCCCTTACTTTTATAGGCCGCGACCAGGGGATGCTCTTTAGCCTCTGCAGCCAAGTGTTTGGCGAACATCTTTACTGCATTCCTGTCGGCCAGCTTCCGCCTGCAGTCCCCCTGAAACACAATCGCCTTGAGCCTCTTGCTCCCCATGATGCTCCCCGCACCGGTCCGGCCAGCAGAGCGCCAATAGTCGTTCTCTATAACCGAAAAACATACCTGATGCTCCCCTGCTGGCCCTATGACCACGGCTCCGGTTCGAAATCTCCTGTTGCCGCTCTTCCTGGCGAACCTTTTGATCGCCTCATCTTCGCTCTCATAGGTATCCATCCCCCATATGTCGCCTGCCTCCTGGAAGGCCACACCCTGTGGGTCAATTACCAAGACCGTGGGGGTCTTGCTCTTTCCCTTGATAACGACAGCGTCATACCCGGCAGCATCCAAAGCCTCAGGGGTGCGCCCCCCTGCGTACGATTCAGAATAGAAGCCGGTCTGGGGTGACTTGGTGAAAACGCCGTACCTGGATGAGCCCCAAATCAGGCCGCCACACACAGGCCCGGTGGCAAAGATCAGGTGATTCCCCGGACTCAAGGGGTCTACCCGGGGTGGATTCAAGCTAAGGAGGAGATGAGATGCAAGCCCTTTTCCGCCCAGAGCCTCCGTCAGCACATTGTCATCAGGGGGTTTAAAACTAAAGCTCCTGCGCGTCAGGTCTACAAACAAAATACGGCCGTAAAATCCATACATGGGCAATCCCCTCTCGCCTTCCTGACAATCTTCCCAAGTCCGCTCCTTACTGACAGAAGACCATGCTCGCAAAGGTCACACAACTCCACCCCTGCTCATCCCGCCACTGGGAATACTTTAAGAGCTTCCCGCCCCTAACTTCTATAATGCTGAGCAAGGTATAAATGGCTGAAAGCCCACAGATGTGCCGCTTGTTGGCATCCCTTGCAATACCTTGCCAGAAACCTTCCCTGTCAAGGGCCTCAACAGACCTCAAGATTTCGAGGTCAGCGCCCCGTATGTCGTTCAGATCTCCAGGTGAGACACGACGCTCATCGCCAAACTGGGGACCAATATGAGAAAGATCAACGCTTGCCATGAGGCATACCTTCCTACCTGAAGCCGCGATGGTCTCCTTTACAGTGTTGACAAAACCAGAAACCCTAACATCTTGAATAGGAGAGATCCCGCGCGCTATGAAGCCGTCAAAACTTCCGCAAAGCACAGGCACGATTTTCACATCGTCTTTGTCTGCATATAAGTGCTTGAGCCATACCGTCTGAAGTTCGACGGAATGCTCACCCCGATGATAGAATTCCCCTTCAAGCAGATCCTGGTTACAGTTTTCAATCAATGCCCGAACAAAATCCCTGTCCGTATCCATCAATCCCAGAGGCGTTTCAAAGGGCTTGGGGGTGACTGAAAAAAGGGGCTCGGCGGCCATATGGTTGATGCCTAAGATGATGAAGGTATCCACATCGTCAAGGGTTTCCATACCCCTGTACCCCCACGCATAACACGGGCCACCTCTCATGTAATCAATGTGGGGCACCATGATGCCCTTGATGTTCCCTGTGGGAATCTCCGGAGATATGTCCCCCGGCCCGTCAGGGTGGCTGTAATAGGAAGCAAGCTCCCTTTTGAGGCGCGGGGAGTCATGGTGAGGTCCGTCTCCCAGATGCAGGAAGGGACGGGTGGCGGCATTCTTAAACTCGGTTTTCAACCTTTGGTGATACGCCTGAAATCGCTCGCCTTCCAAGAAAAGGTTCTTGTCCAGCTCGTCAATGAACTTTTGTATGTGGTCGGAAAAGAGCATATCTCCAAATCTGCGCATGTAGGCGGCCTGGATGTCCTGAACAGAGTTTTCTCCGTCCAGCAAGGATATGATGAAAAAGACCGGCTTGGGCACAACAATGGTATTCTCAGCAAGACCGCTTGCGTCCTTCAAACAGATCATCTCTTTGCCTGAGTACATCACAGGAAACGCAGTGACAGGACGCATTTTGGGATAGTTCATAGTACCTTAAGTGCAAGTGAACTAAAGTGCCTAAAATTTTTAGACACTTTTATTCAGTTATAGTCATCACCCAACAAATGCACATTTCCTATGTGGACCCGGTGGATGCCGGCGTTCTTTGCAGTCTCCTGGCAACGGAGGGCGTGTTTTCGAGATGTGGTAGGAAGGTCTTTCAGATAAAAACTGGGATAGAAAGCCAGCAGGCTATACGGAATCTCGGGGTTGAGGCTGCTAATATACCGGGCTATGGCATCCACCTCTTGCTCATCTATATAGCCAGGAACCAACAGGGTACTGGCAATCAAGAAAGGGGGATCAGGCCGCTCGGGTATCAGTTTGCTCAATTGCCTGAAATTATCCAGGGTCTTTTGATTAGAAACGCCGCATAGGGCCTTGTGCAGCCCATCGTCCCAGGCCTTCAGGTCGAACTTAATGCACCCGCCGGATCTCAAAGAGACCTCTGCCATCATACTCAGATAAGGCTCTTGCTGGGCGCCATTTGTCTCCCAGCATATTCTGAGGATACGATCGGGGTTTTTTCTTATTGCAAGCTTAGACGCCTTTAGCGCGTGCAGGATCTGAGGGCCGGGGTCGCCTCCGAAATAACAGATGCAGCTTGTGGTGTCGTCCACGGCTGATGCGAGCTTTTTTGCATGGAGCTTGTCACGAGAAAAGGTTAATTCTTTGAAGTGGTAATTCTGGCAATAAAGGCAGTTAAAGGAACACGCATAATAGAACACGGCCAGATTCTTGTATCCGTATTCAGGACCTTTCAAATACGCATAGCGCGGATACCCACAGCCCGTGCCTGCCGGACATACAAAGTCAGCCACGCAATTGGTTGGAAGTGGATCATAGTAATAAGAAAGCTTTCCTTCGTGGGGGCGCCCGCCCCTTAGCTTTCCGCCCTTGACATGCCGAATGCCGCAGAAGCCTGTTCCGCCTTCGGGGATCTGACACCTGTGGAGACACAAACCACAAGGGATCCCTTTTTCATCACGGGGAGGTTCTGCGGGAAGCCCATAGGCCCTGCGGCTCCTAACATGAACCCTGGCAATCTCAGGCCCGACTTCAGAAAAATGATCACGGATGCAATCTGCACAAAACCCAATGACATCTGAGATTGTTTGAGCAGATTTTTCACAATATCGGCAAGTTCCCATGTATTAATCCAGAAATCCCTCCTCAATAGTGACCTCACTCTTTTCGCGCAGCAGAGCCAGCAATTGCTCCATAGCTCCCTGACGTTTCTGGAGGGAAAGGCTGGACGTGATCTCCCGTTTCTTATCCTCAAATTCCTTTGGATCAGCCTCCTGTCGAGCTTTGAACTGGAGCACATAATATCCTTGCCTCCCTTTGATCACAGCATCCGGAAAAAGCTTTAACGGACTCAACAAAAAGGCCGCTTCCTGGATGTCCCGCTCCAAACCGATCTGGGGGATCGCCCCAGACCGTTTGAAAAAACCCGTGGTTTTGGTCTTCAGCTTTTGGCTCGTAGCGGCCTTTTGAAACTCAGCTCCGCCTTTCAGGGCATTCAAAAATTCCTCAGCATCCTTTTTGGCCAGATCGTCTTTTCTTTCCTGGATCAGGTCTTGCCTGACCTTTTCTTCCACTGTCTTCAGGTCTGGAGTTTTCGCTGGTTCCCTGGCGATCAGTTGAAGTATATAGCATCCGTCTGACAGTTCAAGGGGCTCACTGACCTCGTTCTCCCCGAGAGCAAAGGCTGTCTCGGCAAATTTCCTCTTCTCTTTGATTCCCTTTATAGGCCCGTTCTGGGGGAAGAACCCGGTCTCATGCACCTCGATCTCATTGGTTTTGGCCACATCTGATATACTGCCAGCCCCGTAACAGGCCTCGTAGATCTCCTCTGCCCGATCAAAGGCGAGTGTTCTGGCCGCATCTTTCGCAAGCTTGTTACGAATCCGGTCTGCGACTTCGGCCAGGACTGGTTCTTTGGCTTCCTGAATCGCCTCCACCTTTATGATATGCCAGCCGAAAGGTGTTCTAATGGGCTCACTGATCTCACCTGATTTCATGGCAAAAGCAGCGTCCGAAAAGGGCTTCACCATGCGATCCCTGGTAAAGAATCCCAGATCGCCCCCCTTGCCCCGACTCCCTGGATCATCAGAATATTTCCGGGCTAGCTTGCCAAAGTCCGTGCCAGACCTTGCCTTCTTTAACACATCCGCGGCCTTTTTCCGAGCCTCCTCGATCGCTTCTGGTCCGGCATCTCGCCCTACCTTAAAGAGGATGTGGCGCGCCCTGACTTTTTTGGGTGTGGCATAGTCTTCTTTGTTGAGATCAAAATAGGTACGGACTTCTTCTTCTGAAACTTTGGCCCGGGCTTCAAATCCCTTGAAATCAAGAAGGAGATACTGCACCTTCACCTTAGAGGGCACCTCATAGGCCTTCTCGTGCTTTGAAAAATAGGTTTCGATCTCTTCTGCCTCTACCTCGACGTCGCCATAGGCCAAGGGCTTGAAGACCACATAGTCGAGGCTCACTTCCTCTTTAAGCCACTTGTAGGCCTCAAGGGCCTCGGCCTCTGATACCTTGATGCTCCCGAGAACAAAACTTTGAAGTTTTTCAATTAGAAACTCATTCTTCTTGGTTTCCTCATACATCTCGGGTGTCATCCGGTTGCGTGTCAAGACTCGCTGATATACCTGCCGGTGAAAGCGACCGTTTCTCTGAAAGGCTGGTATCTGTTGGATGGCCCTGAGTAACTCCTCGTTGGTCACATGGAACTTGAGCCGAGTCGCCTCCTGAAGAAGAAGCCTGCGGTTGATGAGTTGATCCAGTGCCTGTCTCTTGAGATTAAGGCCTCGGATGAGCTTTTCATCTAGAGCATCGCCGAACTGTCTTCGGTATGCCTCCAGCAACTGATCGTAGACTCCGCGGAATTCCTCAAGAACAATGGGCGCTCCGTTTACAATCGCAATCCGGTTCCCTCTCTGGGCCCGATAGCTCCCGACCCCCCAAAAGACAAAAACTACGACAATAGCACCCAGAGCTAGTTTAATAAGCCAGGACTGGGCGTGCTTTCTCATCAAATAAAGCATGATGACCGTCTCCCTCTATTAAGACACATCTTAAGACACATCTCGGTGATTTTACAACTCCTTGAACCTATAGGTTTTGGAGTAGTGGAGTAGTGGAGTAGTGGAGTAATGATGAAAGTGAACCAAATAGATCCGCCGCAGGCGGAGGAAAGCGTTACTCCATCACTCCACTACTCCAATTGTGGCGAAGCCCCTAGCTTCTTCGCAGTCTAAGAAACTGGAGAAGTCCGCCCGCCATTATCACATCTTTTTCTCTTGGATCCAAATCGATGCGCACCTCAAAGGTCCTGCCTTGGGTTGTATTCAGGACACGAAGCGTTCTACCGTTTTTCAAGAATCTTTTCACGCCTTCAATGACGAGTTGGTCGCCGGGCTGTATTTGCTCAACCTCGTCATCTGTTATAAAGGTCATGGGAAGAATGCCGAAATTGATGAGATTGGCCCTGTGGATCCGGGCAAAAGAGTGCGCTATCACCCCTTTGATCCCCAGGAACATGGGTGCTAAGGCCGCGTGTTCCCGGCTGGAACCCTGGCCGTAGTTGCTGCCAGCCACAATAAATCCACCCCCTCTGCCCCTAACTCTTTTGGCAAAATCAGGATCAAGATGTGAAAACACGTATTCGGAAATAGCCGGTATGTTGGACCGCAAGGACATGATATGGGCACCTGCTGGCATAATGTCGTCTGTGGTGATGTCATCTCCCAGGCGAATCAACACCTCCCCCTTGAGGGTTTCAGGCATGGTTTGGCCTCTGGGTAGTGGCTTGATGTTGGGTCCCCGCACGACTTCCACAGCCTCAGGATGATCCGAAGGCGGCACAAAGAGATGGTCAATTACCGGAAAAACTTCGGGTATGTCAACCATGGCTGGTTCGCCAAACGACCTCGGATCCGTGAGTTCACCCTTCAGGGCAGAGACCGCAGCTACCTGCGGACTGCAGAGATAGAGCTTTGCGCTCTGGGTTCCGCTTCGCCCCTTGAAATTTCGATTAAATGTCCTGAGGCTCACACCATCAGTAGGCGGAGATTGCCCGATACCGATGCAGGGACCGCAGGCACATTCAAGAATCCGGGCACCGGCCTTTATGATGTCGTCCAAAGCCCCGCTTTCAGCCAGTGCAGCCAGTACCTGCCTTGAGCCTGGTGCTATCACAAGGCTTGTTTCCAGATAGACGGATCTTCCTTTCAGGATAGCTGCCACAGTTGCCAGATCCATGTAGGAGGAATTGGTGCAACTCCCTATGACCACCTGATCCAGCTTCAGCCCGGCAACCTCTCCTACAGAACAGACTCGGTCCGGCATGTGGGGCTGGGCCACCATGGGTTCCAGTTCGCCGAGGTCTACAGTCAGAACCTCAGCATAGGGTGCATCAGGATCTGCGGAAAGGGGCCTGAAGTCCTTTTCTCTTCCCTGTGATTTCAAAAAGCGAAAGGTGATTTCATCACCTGGAAAGACGGAACTTGTAGCACCAGTTTCCGCGCCCATGTTCGCAATCGTGGCCCGTTCGGGTACTGATAGAGTGGCCACACCAGAGCCTCCATATTCAAACATCCTTCCAACGCCACCTTTCACCGAGACGCGCTGTAGCAGTGTCAGAATAATGTCCTTGGCTGTAACCCAGGGAGAGAGTGCCCCCTCCAGCCGTACCAGGACCACCTCTGGACAGGTCAGACAAAAGGGGTGACCTGCCATCGCCATGGCAACGTCCAGCCCCCCGGCTCCGATAGCCAGCATTCCAAGGCCCCCTCCTGTTGATGTATGGCTGTCAGAGCCTAAAAGGGTGTCACCCGGAACCCCAAAGCGCTCCAGGTGAACCTGGTGACAGATCCCGTTGCCAGGCCCGGAAAAGATAATACCGTACCTGGCTGCAAAGGATTGCAGGAATCGGTGATCATCACTGTTTTGAAAGCCGGCCTGGAAGGTATTGTGGTCCACATAACTGACCGATCTCTTGGTGGCAACCCGCGGCACCTCAAGTGCCTCAAACTGGAGACATGCCATGGTGCCTGTGGCATCCTGGGTAAGGGTCTGGTCAATCGGAAGCTCTAAGGGCTCACCGGGCCTGGGTGCCGGGCTTATCCCGTGTGCCTCCAGAATCTTTTCAAAAATGTTCTTGCCTGACACGACGCTTCCCTATCCATATATACTTTGATAGTATAAAAATTTTCATTTTTCACACCACTCCCAAACCTTTTATTTTTAGCACCAAAGCTTGCCTTCGTCAACGGCGGGCCACCTAAAAATCCTTGCCCGAGATATGGCTTAATGATAAAAATATAATGGTGTTCTACCATGAAACAACAAGGGTAACCGTTCACTCCCCCCTTTCCTAAAGTGGGGCCGGGGGGGATTTTTGCTTCTACGTGGCAGACAAATCCACATCAACCTTACCGGCACAAGGAACCTTGATCATCTGAAGCCCCTCGGGCAGCGAGCTACCGAACAGGCGTGTCATCTGGCCCGCCTCATACGCTGAATTCTGGCAGCAAAAGGCGATAATCTGCGGCGCATCCACCGTGCCAAATCACGAATCTCTGGGTGAGGGCGGATGGCCTCTTCCGCCACCAGCATATCAGGAGTCAGTTCCACGTCGCCATGTAAAACGCCGTCAAAGAAACTGACTCGAAGATTCAAGCCAACCTCGAGCCTCCCGTCAGTCTCGGTCACTTCAGGCTTTTGTCTAAAAAAATATCGGAGAAATCGTACCCCTTGCTGCCACGCCTTTCTGTAATAAAGTTCTTTGAACGCAAAGGTCCGCATGTCACGATACAGGACGTAGATGTTGATATCCGGGTTCAGCTCCTTGAGTTTGAGGCAGTTTTTAACCGCCACGGCACAGCAGACACGGCTGCAGTAAGGATGTTCCTCGTCCATGCACCCCACACACTGTATCCAGGCGATTTTTTTTGGTTCCTTGCTATCAGAGAGCCGCTGGATGTGTCCCTTGAACGGCCCGCCAGCAGAAAGAATACGTTCGTATTGCATGCTGGTGATCACATTGGGATAACGTCCATAGCCGTACTCCGGCTTTAGGCGGGCATCAAAGGTTTCATAACCGGTGGCCAGGATGACGGCTCCGGCGTCAATTTCAATGATCTCATCCTTTTGATCAAAATTGATGGCATTGTTTTCGCAAAATTTTTCGCAAGCCCGGCATCTTCCTTTTTTGAAATAAAGACAATTCTCTTTGTCGATAGTATAGACCAACGGGACCGCCTGGGCAAAGGTGAGATATATGGCTTTTCTTTTCCCTAACCCCTCATTGAATTCATCAGGCACTTTCTTGGGGCACTTGCTGGCACAAATCCCGCAGCCAACGCATTTTTCTGGATCTACAAAACGCGCTTTTTTCTTTATCTTTACTCGAAAATTGCCCGGAGTTCCTGAAACATCAAGGAGTTCTGCATAGGCTATTATCTCAATATTAGGGTTTTTTGCTACTTCGATCAGCTTGGGCGAAAGCAAGCACGTCGAGCAGTCATTGGTGGGAAAAGTCTTGTCGAGTTTCGCCATATTACCACGGAATTTATTGCTTTATTGCGGAGGGAACTGGAGCTAAGCTCAGTTTTTCCGGAGGGTTCCGTTGGTGTAGCTGTTTTCAATCAGCCATGGCACAGATTTGGTCATGATCTTTTGATTGGTCTTCCTTCTGCTTTTTTTGCCATTCGAACCACCTTGTGAAACGCCTGTTCAGTTGCATTCTGTACTCGGCCAGAGGGATATTGGCAATCTCGGCACGCCTACGCAGGCGCTCCTCAGAGTAAGCAATACCGGGCCATATGTGGCCTTTAAATATTTTGAGAAAATAGCTGTCATGACTAAAACCGAACTCAGTGATCGTGGGAAGGAGAGATCGAGACTTGTCTTTTAAGCCAAACCGGTGGAAGGGAAAGCCCTGTGCAAGGTCAACGTGGTAGCCAATGAGCTTTGCCTCCGGATTGATAGAGACAAGGCCGTGTGTGACACAATTGCCTTGACAAATGCGGTACTTCACCCTGAGCCAATCAGTCAACTCTCTTCCCGAGGTAAGCTGGGCTTCATTAATGGTTGAGGTTTTCATGGCCGTTAACTTCGGCCCTCCAGGCTCGGACTTGACTTCCTCAAAAGCTTTCCCCTCAAAGCATATTCCTATGAACGCATGGTTAAGATTTAGATAGATGTTTTCATCATCAGCCCATACGGAATTTCCAGCGTGGAAGGCGGCATGATCCTCCCTCACAGCCCTGAAGACTTGACCAAAGCGATTAATGAAGTAGTGGTAAAACTTATTTCTACAGACATACTTAAAAAGCGCTTTACTATACTTTTTGAGTGACTGATTTTTTTCGGGTATGAAATCGATGATGTCGCTTTCCGAAGCGTGGTACAGAATTCCCACGATCTTGCTTGAAAGATCCGCTTCAGTTGGCAATCGGTCCGAGCCTATAGGAAACCGGTAGTAAATTCTGGGCTCGTTTTCCACGGTGAAGGTAGTAGTAATACGCAGCCCGTTGCTGTATAATTCGCGATCTGATGACTCTTCCACAAGCCAGATAGACTCTTCAATATATTCCGGGAAACTACTGTCTGTACTCTCAGGGGCATAAGCTGCTTCTTTCCCCCCGGGCTGTGGCGATACGTTTGCAACCTTGGTATTGCCCTCATCACGGGCATCACCATATTGTTCATCAGGAGATTTTGCAAGCCCATAGACCTCTTCAGCATATTCATCAGCCGGTTCCTGGGTCACAGAGGGGGTTGGGCTAATGATATTTCTGAAAGATGCTATGCCAGTCCCCAGGCCCAAGACCAGAGCGGCCATGACAATCGTGATGATGGAATGGCGATACTTATAGATATTCCAAGGAGTTGGCCGTGGTGCAGAGATTGTTCCCTGCCGGATTAGCTTCCTTACTTTTTTCCGGGCGCCGGGGCACAACCGTTCTACCTCGTCCATGGCCAGCTTTCTGACCACTGTTTCTTGAAATGGGGGGGAAAGCTTGTAGATGGAGAGGGTTTTTCGGTATCTTTCCAGAACCCTGTTCAGAAATCTCAGTTTCTGGACAGGGTCAGGGACCAATACCGCAAACTCTTCGATGGTACGCCGGCAGCTTGATGGCGGCAGGGGCTTAAGAAATGTTTTATCCTCTCTATCCCTCAAACATTGCTGCAATAAGAGCTCCTTTAGCTGTCGCATAGAGTGGATCGCTAGCAGTCCGGATCTCACTAATCTCTATCGGAAAATCCTCCTTGTTAAGGTACATTTCAAACCGGTGTTCAAAACCTTCAGGTTTTGCGGCGCCCCCGCTCAGAACGATGGGGACGGGCTTGTCAAAGTCTGGGATCTTTGATGTCTGCGCGAGGGACTCTTTGAGCCCCTTTACCAGCGTGACGATCAGGTCATCGTAATATATATGCAGGGCATCTTCTATGTCATTACGAGGCTCTTCAGTAAGGTCGAGTTCCCTTTCCTTGATCGCTCTTACCCTCGTATTGACCTCACCGGTTACAGATGCCACTGCGTCGTCAATGTAATCTCCTCCCTTCCTGATACTGAAGGTTATGACCGGCACTGAGAGGAAAGCAAGACAAACATTACACATACCTCCGCCTGCACTTATCCCTATACCGGTGAAGTTGTCCTTTTCCAACTCGGAAAATATAACAGCAAGGCCTTCGTTAATACTTCTAGCATTGTATCCCTTATTGCTCAGGTGCCGCCTGAGAATTGCCTCATGGTAGATGATGTCGCTTTCTGCTTCCTTATGGGCGCCAGGGATGGAAAAACAAAGCTGGGTCCCCCGTTTGGCTGCGGGGGCAACAATATCGTCCAGGATGCCCTTGATGATCTCGATGGCCTTCGACTCCTTGGGATTCAATAGTCCGTGGCGCATCGGACGCCCCGTCTCGGTATTAAGCATATTGGCGAAGACCTCCGCTCCGTCGCCATAGACAATAAGGGACTCGTCCATCCTGTAATGGTTTATTCGATTCTGGTTAAGAATGCTCTCGGTAAACTTGGAATACTCTACCGAGATAAAGGCATTGAGCTGGGAAGTGAATGCCACATTGCCGTGTTTCTTCTGGGCAAAAACAATCTTTGAAGTTCCAATGTCAACGCCCACGGGATTGGTATCCAAGCGGGCGCTTTTCTCCGAGGAGCCCCGGCTCAATGATTCATGAGCGAGTATCTTGGAGGCAGCGGCTGCTATTTCCTTTTTGCGGTGCCCGGCTTTCTCTTGACGTCTTCGTGCCATGGTATAAGGCCTCCTTTAATCGTGAAAGATTTTTCCCAGAATCGACTCTGTGTTGGCAGAAAGCAATATCGGTGCCAACTCACTTCTTGAATTTGTCAAATTTTTTAATAATTTTAATATCTATCAGCTTTTGTTCATAGGGTCAATCAAAAAAAGGAACGCGCCAGGCCATAGCGTAAATAGCTGATCAGCAGCACGACTTAGAACTTTGATCTTTGTTGATGGGGTGTCTATTTTTTAGACACAAGCATACTCCTAATCCCCCTTTTTTAAAACTAATCCTTACCCATAAATTGAATTTTGGTAACTTCTCAAAAAGTCCGGGTAGAGGGAACCTTTCGACTTACAGCCTGCTTACACTTCACAACGCCCTCCGGTTCAGATATAAGGAAATATTGTAAGTCGAAAGTTCCCTCAGAAAAGAGAGGTATAGAAGGTGAGGATATCTACAAAGGGACGTTACGGCACGAGGGCGATGGTGGATATCGGGGAAAATTACGGTAAGGGGCCTGTCCCGTTAAGGAAACTGGCGGAGAGGCAGTGTATTTCTATGAAATATATGGAGCAGATTATTCCGTTGCTGAAGACATCAGGGCTCATAAGGAGTAGTCGGGGAGCTCGTGGGGGGTATGTGCTGGCTAAAGAACCTCGTAAAATTTCATTGCATGATATTGTCCAGGCCCTGGAAGGCTCCTGGTCTTTGGTCGACTGTCTTGATGATGATACACTTTGCGATCAAGCCGAAAAATGTGCCACTTATGAAATCTGGCATGATATCCAGGAGGCTATTTACAGAATCCTGGATTCGACCACCTTAGCCGACATGATTGATCGACATCGAAAAAAGACGAAGGCTGCCGCGCTTCATAAAGGCTCGTAGATTCAGAACCTCGCAAGAGAATCACTATAATACCCCCCAAGCATCCGTTTCTGCTCATCCAGTTTGAAGGTAAGCTTCAACGCGTCTCCGCATGCAAGCGCCCCCACTTCGCCCATGCCATCGGGGTTTTCAACCTCTCCCACATTTCTGGGATGCAAGAAGTGATCTACGACCTTATCTGTGTATTCCCACATTGTACCATCCTCCTAAGTCTTTAGTCCGTTAGTTGTGAAATTCGTGTTTTTTCTGGCAGAAGTTAAATCCGAAATCCGAATATCGAAATCCGAAACAATTTTCAAATCTTCAAAATTCAAATGACCAAAACAGGAGGCCGGATTAATATTTGCTGAAAAGAAATACCCTCTACGTCGTTTTGAACATTTAACAATTTGGATTTGCGGCTCACGCCTTGAGGACAGTACGGATTTGTTTCGGATTTCGAATTTCGTGGTTAGCGCAAGCTTCACTTCGTGTCGTATTTCCGGTTTATCCGAGTTAGGGGTACCTCCATTATCCCATCAATTCATGAATGAATCGTAAGGGTTTGGGATAGGCTACAATCTTATTTTATGTCGAGCCCTTCACAATCTCTTGTTCCCATACATTAAGCATTTTTTTCACAGAAGAAAGGTGGATTTCTTTACTCTTTAAACAGATCAGTGCTCATATATCGCTCGCCGGTGCTGGGATCTCTCGGAGTCGGGTAAGTATTTCAATAACTGGCTCCCGAGAAGGGATCAATACGTCAAGAAGCCTGGGGGGTAAACAGAAAGGCGAGATTTTCAGAAAAAGGCGGTAGATCCGGGACCGGGGTCGGTGTCTCATCCTATGTCCAATATAGGTGTGGTGAGACTTAATGTCGCCACCGGCCCCAGACTTCTCCCGCAAAAAAAGTTAAGCACTAATGGTGGGCGAGAGCAATAGGGTAAAGACTTTATTTTGAGAGGAGAAAGACGGTATTTGGAGGTGCCTTTGGTATGAAAGAGGCCCCTGCTCAATGCCTTTATCTTAGTCCCCCTATCAATATAGT
>DAOURD010000365.1:0-2789 GCA_030625295.1 Desulfobacterales bacterium
GAACCATTTCCAATCACTTTAAAGCGGCTGACCCTGAAATCTGCCTCACGAGCCTTAAGCTGCCTGGCGATATAGCCATTGAAAAGGTCTAAAAACCTTTTCTCCTGGATAGATTGCCACGTCCTGTTAATCAAGACAGACTCGGGTATACTCACGGTGGTATCTGCCGGCAGCCACCTTTTTGAACGGATCTTGGATTCAATCCATGAACCTTTCAAAGTCTTGTGCCTGGCTGGCCCCGGGGCGTGACCCAGACAGATTGCACCGAGTCGTTCCCTCAGCCGAGCCGCGCCCTTTATGATGGAGATATCCTTCAAATAGACCTTTTGGCCTTTGATCCAGGCCTCCTCCTTTATCCTGATACTGGTACGGACATCTGCCCATGCCTCACAAAAGCCAAGTGCTGTCGCTATAGCAATGACTGTGGCCAGTAGGATGGCATTGAGATTTCTCATTTTGCGTCTGTGATTAGTCATTGGTCGTTGGTCAATAACAGAGTGCCTAAAGTGAGCTAAAGTGAGCTAAAGTGAGCTAAAGTGCCTAAAGTTGTAAATCCGCATAGCGCCTGTGGACTTGAGAACATTGCCGCATTCGTCTCATTCCACATTCGTGTCATTTTCCCATTCGCGTTATGCTCTTTGCTCTTTGCGCTATGCTCTTTGCTCTTTGCGTTATGCGTTATGCGCTATGCTCTATGCGCTTCCCAACTATCTCTTGATATTGTTGGCCATCTGGAGCATGTTGTCTGCCGTCTGAATGGCCTTGGAGTTTACCTCATAGGCCCGCTGGGCAACAATCATTCCGACCATCTCTTCCACTACATTCACATTGGACATTTCCAAATAGCCCTGTGCAATGGTGCCAAAGCCGTCCAAACCCGGTATGCCTTCGGTAGCTTCCCCGGAGGCTTCCGTAGGCTGATAAAGGTTTCGTCCCATGCTATATAGGCCGGCAGGGTTTACAAATTTGTACAACATGATGTCAGTTGAGTCGATCTCATTTGAGTCTGGACCGAAGCACGTAAGCTTGCCGGCAGAATCTATGGAAATATTCGTTGCTTCCGTGGGGACACTAAATTCGGGCTGGAGTCTGTCCCCCGCAGTGGTACAAATATAGCCCTCACTGTCTATCTTGAAATTACCAGCCCGGGTGTACACTTCTTCATCATTGCTCACTACCTTGAAAAAGCCTTTCCCTTCAATTGCCAGATCAAGTTCATTGTCTGTCTGGTTGTAATCGCCCTGGGAGAATACCTTCTGCACGCCCATCGGTTTTGAGCCCATGCCGACCTGGATGCCCGTTGGAACCTGGGTTCCTGCAGCAGTCATGGCACCTGGCAGACGGAGGGTCCGGTACATAAGGTCCTGAAAATCTGCACGACTTTTCTTAAAACCCGCCGTATTCACATTGGCCAGGTTGTTTGCAATAACATCAACGTTTAATTGCTGGGCGGCCATGCCCGTAGCGGCTGTCCATAATCCTCTTAACATCTTTTTACCTCCTGGCCGGTTTAGCCCGTTTAGCCCGTTTGGCCCGTCAACCAACTAAACCGGAATCAAGCGGTCGGCATAAAGCCGACCCTACGTAACGTAGGGTCGGGTTTACCCCGCCCGCGCCTACTATTGTACTCTCCCCACCTCATTGATCGCTTTGTGGCTCGTCTCGTCAAATATCTGAATGACTTTTTGGTAAGATTCATAAGTCCGGAGGGTTTCGATCATCCTGGACATCTCGTCCACAACCATCACATTCGACTCCTCAAGGTATCCCTGCCTGACAAGGACATCTTCCGGCCTCACAATTTCTTTTTCATCACCATTGTAGATGCAATACGATAGGCCTTCTTTCTGGAGTCGCTCGGGTCGGACAAATCTGGCAACCGAGAGGGTATCCACCACTGTTTCATCTACCGTTATTCGCCCTTGGGTATCGATGGCAATATCGTCGCCCTCCATGAGAATAGTCCCATTTTCCCCCAACACTGGGTCCCCGTTTTGCGTGACAAGCAGACCGTTGGCATTCAGGCAAAAGTTTCCGTTTCGCGTGTATCGAATGCCATGGGGAGTTTTGATCTTAAAAAATCCATCCCCTTCCAAGGCAATATCGAGCGAGTTGCCCGTAAGCCTCACATTACCTTGTCTCAGGTCGGTTCTCACGTATTCTTGAAGAGCCTGGTCAAAAGTGAGCACGTCCTTCTTGAACCCCGTGGTACCTACGTTGGCAAGATTGTTGGTAATAATATCAAATCTGCGTCCTTGAATGAGACTGCCTCTGATAGCCTGATAAATGCCTACGTCCAATCTGCTCAGCCCTCCTTTTTGCCTGCATGCCAATTTTGCCTACATACCAATGCAACGAAGATGCCAAGGCGGAGTGCGGATTTCGGCAATGTTCTCAAGCCGACAGGCGCTATGCGGAATGAGACGAATGCGGAATGCGGATTGCGGAATGATATTTCGGATAACCCGATATAGCACTAAAGGGGGTATCCACTTCTCTCTCGTTAGACTTGTGGAAGGCGGGGCTTGCCTCCAATCATATTTGCGTAGGACGTTGGATCAGTTTGCACCGCCTGTTCCAGTAAACGATAAAAGAGCAATCCTCGTGATCTTGAGGTGCGCCGGTTAAACCTGAACGTGTATTCGTCGAGGTAATAGTCCAGATGCCGTGCACTTGCCGCACCTTGGTGCGTCCCCAACAGCCATCGTTTCAACAGCGCTGCTATCCGGTGGACGCCTGGCATCACGACGTGGGCTGGCTCTGGACTGGACGACAGGATGGTCTTCTTG
>DAOURD010000049.1:0-6899 GCA_030625295.1 Desulfobacterales bacterium
GGCTGGGATTTGGTGAAGCGGACTATGAACTTTGTAGTGCTGGCCGGCGTACTGATTTTTCTTTTGAGGAAACCGCTTGCTAAGGGCCTTGAATCCCGTCGCCAGGGCATCAAGGACGAACTGGATGACCTGGAAGGACAGAAGCAGGAGGCGGGAAAGCGACTTGCGGAATATAAGGAAAAACTGAACCTCCTGGACCAGGAAGTGGAAAAAATCGTGGCTGAATACATCCGGGAGGGTGAGGCAGCAAAGGCGAAAATCATTGAAGAGGCTCAGCTAGTAGCCGAAAAACTTCAGGAACAGGCCAAGAAGAACATTGAGCACGAATTCCAGAAGGCCAAGCAACAGTTGAAGGTAGAGATGGCAGAGCAGGCCGTGGCCATGGCAGAACAATTGATCAAAGAGCATATCAACGAAGAAGATCAAGAACGCATTGTTGACGAATACTTGACAAAGGTGGTGGTAGCGCAGTGATAGGCCTCAAGATTGCCAGAAGGTATGCCAAAGCCCTGTTGACAATTGGCAGGGAAGACGGCCAGGCAGAGACGTACAAAGAGGAGTTGGGCTATTTTGTGAGGCTCCTGGAAGAACAAAAGGAGCTGGAGCAAGCGATATCCAACCCATTATATGATGCCGGAAGTCGCAAGAAGGTCTTACAGGTGGTGTCGGAGCAGCGCTTGAATCTCAGTAAGGTGATGACGTCTTTTCTTTTCCTGTTATTTGACAAGGGCAGGATTCAATATTTAAAGGATATATACACCTTTTATGAGAAACTAACCGACGAACTTGCCAACATTGTCCGCGCGGACCTTGTGTCAGCCGTGGAACTGCCGGAGGAAAGCATTGCAAGGATCCGGGATGCGCTCTCTGAGAAGACGGGCAAAGAGGTAAGGATGGAAGTCAGTGTGGACCCGGCCTTGATCGGTGGCGCGGTAACCAGGATCGGGGATTTGGTGTTAGACGGAAGCGTGAGAACTCAGCTCATGAGTTTAAAAGAATCTTTGCAAAGGAGTGAGAATATCTGATGGAAATTAGAGCCGAAGAAATCAGCGACATTATCAAGGGCCAGATTCAGGACTACGACAAGAAGGTGGATGTGAGCGAAACAGGAACCATCTTGTCGGTTGGGGACGGTATTGCCAGGGTGTATGGCGTGGAAAAGGCTATGGCCATGGAGCTTCTTGAGTTTCCCCATGGGATCATGGGCCTCGTCCTCAATCTGGAAGAGGACAATGTGGGCGTGGCGATCATGGGCGAGGATTTCGAGCTCCATGAGGGTGACCCCGTTAAGCGCACCGGCAGGATCGCCGAGGTGCCTGTGGGCGATGTGGTCAAAGGCAGGGTCATTTCGGCCCTGGGTGAGCCTCTGGATGGCAAGGGGCCGATTGAAGCCACAGAGTTTCGCCGGGTCGAGATGCTTGCCCCGGGCGTTATTGCCCGGCAGCCGGTCAAGGAGGCGATGTATACGGGCCTTAAGGCGATCGATGCCATGACACCCGTGGGCCGTGGACAACGTGAACTCATCCTTGGTGACCGGCAGATCGGGAAGACGGCCATCGGAGTGGATGCCATCATCAATCAAAAAGGCCAGGATGTGGCATGTATTTACGTGGCATGCGGTCAAAAGAAATCCACGGTTGCCCTGTTGGTCGATGTGTTGGAAAGATACGGCGCCATGGAATATACCACGGTGATATCTGCATGCGCCAGTGATCCCGCAACCCTTCAGTATATCGCTCCTTTTGCGGGATGTAGCATGGGGGAGTACTTTCGGGATAACAAGCAGCACGCCCTGATTATTTATGATGACCTTTCCAAGCAAGCTGTGGCTTATCGGCAACTCTCCCTTCTTTTGAGACGCCCCCCCGGACGCGAGGCATTTCCCGGGGATATCTTTTTTAACCACTCCCGGCTGCTCGAACGCGCTGCCAAGCTGAATGATGAACTGGGTGCTGGTTCACTAACGGCGCTTCCCATTATCGAAACACAGGCTGGCGACGTTTCTGCCTTCATCCCCACCAACGTGATCTCTATTACGGACGGGCAGATATATCTTGAGCCAGCCCTTTTCTTCTCAGGTGTCCGTCCGGCCATTAATGTGGGGCTTTCAGTCTCCCGGGTGGGGGGTGCAGCCCAGGTCAAAGCCATGAAGCAGGTGGCCGGCTCACTCCGTCTCGACCTGGCTCAGTTCCGCGAACTTGAGGCCTTTGCCCAGTTCGGAAGCGACCTGGATAAGGCAACGCTGGCCCAGTTAACCCGTGGGACGCGTCTTGTGGAAATCCTGAAGCAGCCCCAGTACCAGCCACTTCCTGTAGAAAAGCAGGTGACGATTCTATATGCGGGAACCAAGGGTTTTCTGGACAAATATCCCCTGGATGTCATGGGCAAATACGAGGCCGGGCTGTACCCGTTTATTGAAAGCAAGTATCCTCAAATTTTTACCGAGGTTGCGGAAAAGAAGGTGATTAGCGACGACCTGGACAAGACCATGGCAAAGGCGCTCTCTGAATACGACGAGGAGTTTAAGGATACGATCCAGTAGCCGGTGATTGGCGACACTTGCGCATAAGAGGTAAGGTATGGCGACACTCAAGGATATCAAGACAAAGGTTACAGCGGTCCAGAAGACGCAAAAGATCGTTAAGGCCATGAACATGGTAGCAGCCTCCAAACTGAGGGGCGCCCAGGAGAAGATGGAAGCCTTCAGGCCCTATGCCAATAAATTTGCCGAGGTCTTGGGGAGCCTATCTGAACGCGTAGAAGCAGATGAGGAGCACGCCCCTGCACTCCTTGTACCACGGGCAGAAGTGAAGACAGTCGATCTGCTCCTCATGACGTCTGACCGGGGGCTGTGCGGGAGTTTTAATACGAATTTGATTATCAAGGCCGAGCGATTTTTAAAGGAAAAGGCCGGGCAAGATATTGAAGTACGGCTAACTTGCATGGGCCGCAAGGGGCGCGATTACTTTCGTCGCAGAAAATACAACATCCTGAGCGAGCATATAGGGATTGTGGGCGCAAGATTTGACTTTAGTGTTGCGGTTAACGCGGGAACGGAACTGATCGACAGCTTCTTGAATGGCGAAACCGATGAGGCTCATGTGATTTTCAGCGAATTTGTGTCCATGGCAAGACAGGTGCCAACCCTAAAGCAGCTCATACCCATCGCCGGGGTCGAGAAGGTTGAGCAAGCTCAAGAGGCTGAAGAGGTAGCGTACATTCCGGAACATATCTGTGAACCTTCGGTAGAGGAGCTCATGGCGGTAATGCTTCCCAAGCACGTCTACGTTCAGATATTCGGAGGCTTGCTGGAAACATCCACCAGCGAGCATGCAGCGCGCATGCAGGCCATGGAAAATGCCACCAGCAGTTGTGCTGACATGATCGTCTCGCTTACCATGGTGTACAACAAGGCCCGCCAGGCAGCCATTACCGCCGAGCTCATGGATATTGTGGGCGGGGCTGAGGCCCTGAAGGGTTAGTGGGCGTTGATTAAGCTTAAAGAAGTTTAATTAGTATATAGGAGGTTGAGAGCATGGCAGCAAAAGTAGTGAACATGGGGTCAATCATCCAGGTCATCGGCAATGTGGTCGATGTGGAGTTCCCGGAAGGGGAGCTTCCGCTGATTTACACGGCTCTTTTGGTCAGCAATCCGGGGATCAATGACGTAGAAGACAACCTGGTTATAGAAGTTGCTCAACACCTGGGTGACCGGGTGGTGCGCACCATTGCCATGGATATGACGGACGGTCTGGTCAGGGGGATGCCTGTGAAGAACACGGGTCAGCCCATTATGATGCCTATAGGCGAAGCAGGTCTGGGTCGGGTCCTTAATGTAGTGGGGCGGCCTGTGGACGGACTTGGTCCGGTAAAGTCAGATAAGTATGCCCCTATTCACCGGGCAGCGCCGGCCTTTATAGAACAGGATACCACGGTTAACGTGCTGGAAGCCGGCGTGAAGGTCATGGATTTACTGGTTCCCTTCCCCCGCGGCGGTAAGATGGGAATGTTTGGCGGTGCTGGTGTAGGCAAGACCGTCGTCATGATAGAGATGATCCACAATATCGCCAAGGAGCACGGTGGTATTTCTGTCTTTGCAGGAGTGGGAGAACGGACCCGCGAGGGGAATGACCTTTATCTTGAAATGAAAGAATCTGGCGTGCTTCCAAGGTGTGCTTTGATTTACGGACAGATGACCGAGCCGCCAGGAGCGCGGGCCCGGGTGGCACTGTCTGCGCTTACCGCCGCAGAGTATTACAGGGACGAGGAAAGGATGGATGTGCTCTTTTTTATGGATAATATCTTTCGCTTTACTCAGGCAGGCTCTGAGGTCTCCTCCCTTCTGGGTCGCATGCCCTCTGCGGTCGGCTACCAACCCACGCTGGCGGTTGACATAGGGGAACTCCAGGAGCGGATTACTTCCACCGATAAAGGTTCTATCACAGCAGTCCAGTGCGTCTATGTTCCTGCCGACGACTTGACAGACCCTGCGCCGGCCACGACTTTTGCCCACCTTGATGGCACCGTGGTGCTTTCCAGACAGATCGTGGAGCTCGGGATCTATCCGGCTGTGGATCCTCTTGATTCCACCTCCCGTATTCTGGATCCCCAGTACGTGGGGGAGGAGCATTACACAACGGCCCGTAGGGTGCAGATGATTTTGCAGAAGTACAGAGATTTGCAGGATATTATCGCAATCCTTGGAATGGACGAGCTTTCTGACGAAGACAAAATCACGGTTGCGCGAGCCCGCAGGATACAACGATTCCTCTCACAACCCTTCCATGTGGCGGAGGAATTTACCGGCCTGGCGGGCAAGTATGTGAAGATCGCAGATACCGTCAAGGGGTTTAAGGAGATCTGTGATGGGAAACACGATGAGATCCCTGAACAGGCCTTCTATATGGTCGGCACCATTGAAGAGGCACAGGCCAAGGCCGAGAAACTCGCGGCGGTTGAATAACATCTAAGGGTTAGGTGGGATTATGGCAGGCAATATAATGTTAGAAGTTGTGACCCCTGACAAATCAGTGGTTAGTGAAGAGGCCCAGATTGTGGCGGCACCGGGGGAATACGGGGAATTTGGCGTCTTGATCGGCCACACCTCGTTCCTGACGACTCTGAAGATAGGGATGCTCAGGTACAAGGACAAGGCCGGCACTGAACGTATCGTGTTTGTAAACGGTGGTTTTGCAGAAGTTTTGCCTAATAAGGTTACAGTATTGGCCGAATCAGCCGACCGACGCATAGATATAGACATTGAGCGGGCCAGGGCCGCGATGAAGCGAGCTGAAGAGCGCCTGGCTGAAGCCAGCAGGCGGGAAGACATCGATTTTGGGCGGGCTCAAGCCGCCTTGCAGCGGGCAATGGCCAGGGTTAGGATTGCAGAGATGAGGAGAGCGCGCTAGTTAGGTTCCTGGTTTCTTATTTTGTATAACGGTCATAAGCGGGGCAAGTCAATTGACTTGCCCCTTCTTTTTTGGTAAGAATTATAAAATTGCTTCGCGATTGGAGTAATGGAGTATTGGAGTACTGGAGTGATGATAAAAGTGAACTAAAGTGAGCTAGAGTGCCTAAAGTACCTAAAGTTAGTTAATGAATCTTTTGTTATTCCATAACCTTAGTTCACTTTAAGTTCATTTTAGACACTTTAGACACTGTTGTTACTGCCCACTACTCCAATACTCCAACACTCCATTATTCCGTGTGGATGGCACAAACCTGCCCGCCAATGCCTGTTCACCCATGCCGAACCGCGCGGACTTATTCATGGCAGGCGGGCCTAACGAGGGCACCCGCGGCAGGCGATGGCAGGCGGGTCAACTGCTACTAGAAGCTGCCTGATTTCAATAAGTTGTACAACTTCCGGAAAATGCTTATGCAAGACGTAGCCGCTATCATTTTGGCCGCTGGTAAGGGCACGCGTATGAAGTCGAATCGGGCCAAGGTCCTCCATGACATAGCCGGGGTGCCCATGATCCGATATGTGGTCGAGACTGCCCTAACTGTCTTGGACGACGTTGTCGTAGTTATTGGCCATGAGGCCGAGGCTGTGCAGAAAGCACTCGCAGCTTACCCGAGGCTTCGATTTGCGGTTCAGGAAAACCAGCTTGGTACGGGACACGCGGTAGTGTGTGCCATACCAGAGGTTTCATCTGGCACTCAGGATGTTGTTGTCCTGTGCGGAGATACCCCACTTATGAGGCCAACCACGGTGCGTGGCTTGATTGATCAGCACAGAGCCCGGGAGAGCGATTTGACCCTCATAGCAACGACGTTTACAGAGCCTTTTGGATATGGGAGGATTGTTTCAGACGCACACGGGAACGCAATGCGTATTATAGAAGAATCAGATGCCAGCGAATCAGAGAAGAGAATCCGGATTGTCAACACCGGAACTTATTGTATCAACATAGCTTTTTTGAAAAAGGCGTTGGCGGGTCTGAAGAACGATAACGTTCAGGGCGAGTTCTACTTGACCGATGTGGTGGAATGGGCGTACCAAGACGGCAAGCCCGCTGTCCTTTTGGAGATCAATGATACGATTCAGGTAATTGGTGTGAATACCAGGGAGGAATTGGCTAAAGCTGAAAAGTTTGTACAGCAAGGTCATAAGGAGAGGGGACTAAAATCCTCTTGACTTTTTTATCAGGACTTCTGTATAGTTAATTAAAGGTTTCGGAATCTCCATAATTTGACGAAACCAGAAAGCTTTTGGCAGTAATTGATTTGTGCCAGCTTCTATGCCAATTGCGAAGCGGAGCTAAGTTCAAAATCATGCCGGGCAGTCTTAAGGGGGGCTTGTGGAGGAGGACAGTTTTCCTGGGCAATTTAAGAGGCTGGAAGATAAAACAGAAGAATTGATTCAGACATGTCGTGATCTCCAGGAAACGAAGTCT
>DAOURD010000015.1:0-9429 GCA_030625295.1 Desulfobacterales bacterium
AAAAGGATCCTCGTCGTCGATAGGAACTCAGCCGATATGCAAGAGATAGAGCGGCTATTGAAGGCGGACGGAGGGCATTTTATTGTTTACACCGCAGAGTCACACCTCCAAGCCATTGACACCATATATAGTGAGCCTCCGGATCTTGTCATTATCAATCATTCTTTGGGGGCAGACGGAGGCAACGATCTGTGCCGCAGGATCAAATCTGATACAGTCTTCGGTCATCTGCCGGTCATATTGCTCCTGGACATTGCCACCCGTACCGCGGACATCAACTGGGAAAAGACTCCGGTGGATGACTATCTCCGAAAACCGCTCGATCCAAAAGAGACACAAAGCAGGATTTCTCTGGCATTTGCACGAGCCACGAGGGTGGGAGATGCCAATCCGCTTACTCGCCTTCCCGGGAATCATTCGATCATGAAGGAGATACAGGGGCAAATTGACAGCGGGCGCCCCTTCGCCATTGGTTATGTTGACCTTGACTACTTCAAGTCTTATAATGACAGGTATGGATTCGTCCGAGGGGACGAGATTCTCAAGATGACTGCCCGTCTTCTCACTAACGCCATACGCAAGCTTGATTCTCCGGAAGCCTTTGTAGGCCACGTCGGTGGCGATGACTTTGTCTTCATTGTCTCGCCCGAACAGTTAGACGGGGCCTGTACGGAAGTCATTAGGAATTTTGATCTCCTCATAGGAAACTTTTACGATGAAGAGGACAGTATATGTGGCTATATTGACTCTACAAATCGCAAAGGGAAAAATGAGCGGTTTCCTATCATCTCACTCTCGATAGCAGTTGTTACGAACGAATATAGGCCGATAAAGCATATCGGTGAGGTTAGTGCCACCGCCGCACAGGTTAAGAAGCGCGTCAAATCCATGGAGGGGAGCAAATACCTGAAAGACCTGCGAGGGTCCAAGGATCGATCTTACCAAGATAGGAAGCTGAACCTGTGACCCAGACCCATGGGCTTATAAAAAAGGAATCCCTTGATCCCCTTCGGAAGAAGGGGCAAACGGCCCTTTTTAAACATATCCAAACCGAGGTTAATATCCTCCATGCCCAGGGTTCATAGAGCCCTTTGACCGGAATCTCAATTCCCTAAATATATCGCACCATTTCGTCAAGGGATTTATTCCTTTAATATCTCTGAAGCATCGCCTGCCTGCCGGGGAAGAAAATAGATCACAGGAACGCCGAGCAGGGCCAGCAACGCGCTCCAGGCAAAAGCAGCCTGGAGGCCCAGCAGGTCTCCCGTCCAGCCCACAAGTACGGTTACACCTGAGATCACGAGAAAATTGATGCCCATATAAATCCCGTTGGCAGTGGCCCGCATCCCGTGGGCATGATCCTGCACAATGGCGAGCATGACCGGCGCAGTGGCAAATGCGTTGAACCCCAGCAGCACCAGCACAGGAAAGAGCGCCCAGGCCGGGGTTACCAGAAAAATGAGCATGAGGACAGGTGAGGCGATCATGGCCCCAAGGAGCACAAACCGACGTCCCAGCCGGTCACTTAAGGTCCCGGAAACCATAGCGCCTATCACCCCTGCAAACTCAAGCAGGGCCAGTGCCGTGCCTCCGAACCACAGGCTTCGGCCCCGGGCCACCATAAAAGTCGGCAAGAAGGCACTGAGGGAGGCGACCATCAAGGCGCGGGCAACCACTATACAGACCAGGGGAATCAGTACGTGCTGCATAGCCTGCCAGGTCTTGACCACAGAGCTGTGATGCCTTCTTTCACAGTGGATCGGGGCATGCCGGAGTCGCCAGTACAGCAAGCCCGAGGCAACCAGCCCAATGATCATCACGGGGTAACTCCCCTCAAACCCCCAGAGTGAGACGGCGGCGACTGCCACCAGGGGGCCAACCGTTCGGGCAAACTCACCGGCCGCCATAAAGAAGCTCATACCTCTTCCGACCTGGAAGCCTGAAACCGTTGCAATTATCACAGGCCCTGGCACGTGAAATACGGCGGCGCTAAGCCCGGCTACAGAGAGCAACACAGCCACCACCCCATAGCTAGGTGCAAGGCCAATAAGGCTCATACACACGGCGGTGACCGCGGGGGCAGAAATGACCATGTAGCGCATGTCGATGCGGTCGGCCACGACACCAATGAGTGGGTTCAACAGGGAGGGAACACGTATAAATACAGTTAATGAGCCTGCTAAGGCCAGGGAAAGGCTGAGTTTCTCGATGAGAAGGGGAAGCCACGGGGCAAGAAAGCTGCTGAACACATCGTGCACAAAGTGGGCACCTGCAATGGTCAGCACCTGCCGTGTCTGGAATCCGGACGAAAATCTGTTCTCAATACCTCGTGATGCGGACATTGTGAACCCGCACCCTTTCGATCTTTTTGGCGATTTCCAAGGGATTGAACTATCAATAACTTAGGCCAACAGCGGCGATGTCTATGCCCGGGTCAGGGGGCATGATAATCAACCTTTTCTTTCAGTTCCTTGCCACACTTGAAAAAGGGGAGTTTCTTCGGCTTTACCTTGATAGCTTCCCCGGTCTTTGGGTTTCTGCCGGTATATCCCCTGTATTCCTTCACATGGAAGGAGCACAATCCGCGTATCTCCACTCTGTCACCATGCGCAAGGGTATCCGACATTTGATCAAAGAATAGCTGGACTACCTCTTCCGCCTTGACTCTCGTGAGACCAGTTTCCTTCCTTAAAGACTCTACCAGTTGTGCCTTGTTCATTACCTCTTTCTCCTCTGTCTGGGTCCGAATATAAAATCGCGAAGCAATTTTATAACTTGTATCAGCAATCCTTTGATTAATCAAGTGATTAGAAAAATTTTCTCGTGGTGGACAAAACGTGTCTACAATTGCTCGGCACCTGCTTTCAAGTGCTGCAATACTTCGTTGAAGACCTTCTCGAATCTCAAGGATTGATCAAAGATGATTTTTATATATTGTTTCAGCCTGTCCTCAGGGCAGTCCTTGGTATATGCAAGCCTTGCAAACCCGCCGATAGCAGTGAGGGGATTTCTCAATTCATGCATCAATCGAAGGGACACTTTATTTGCAAAATCAAGTACTTCTTTGTGTTTCTGAGCCTGATACAGCCGTCTCTTTTCTATAAGACGGGCTACACACATGCTGATGTCTAAGCGGTTAAAAGCCTTTTTTACAAAATCATAGGCCCCGACCTTGATGGCTTGAACAGCCTTGTTATAGTCTCCGTATCCGGTAATAAATACAATGTCACACTCGGGGCACGTTTCTTTAAAGCGTTTTGAGAATTCAAGCCCGTCCATGTTCGGTAAGCCGATATCAATAAAGGCAAAATCATAGTTGCTGCCATTCATGCATGAAAGGGCCTGCAACGGATCCAGGAATATCTCATAGGCTACGCCCGATTCTTCCAAAATCGAGGCAATAAACTCACAAACCTCGTTGTCATCATCCAAAATAAGGGCTTTCATCGTGCATCGCCCCTTCCCCGTCGAACTTCAGCAGTTTTCAGGAAAGGCATTGCTCCTGTTCTATCTGTTTACAAAAAGGAAATGGCCCTTCAAATAGATTTTGATCCATGATCCATTCTATATGCAACCCTGGTGCCAAGCCTGTGCAGCGGATAACCGGCTGGAATATCTGTATATATTGGGTCGAGCCGCGCCATGTCAAAAAATTGACGGCAAGCTACGACAAAAGATGACACTATCGCAGGGCGTATTTGATGACCGTATCTCCCTCTTTGACACCAAGGTCTCTGGCAATGACAGGACACTTGGCCTTCAGGAGATAGAATATGGGCCTTTGCTCACTGGAGAGTGTTTCGTAGTTTCCCTGCCCTTTGCTAATGATTAGATCAGCCTTTTTAAAGTGATCAAGAAACTCTTCTGAGCATCTCTTTAGGATGACTCCCGGAGCGTCGCATCCCGAAGAGATAACCTTTGCCACCTCATATAGCCCGCTCTTCATCGCATCTTCGACCGTGGCATCATTGATTACGGGCCTATCCCTGACCGCATATACTACAGGTCTGGCCATCACTTCGATAAGGATCTTGTCAAACACGGTCTCACCGGCGTTGTCTCCCAGATAAAGGATATCGCGGGCCCCTTCCAGTTTGTTCCTGAAGACATCGTAATGGTCGATAGCCGGTTCTTTTCGCAGGGCTTCTTGAATGTCTTGTTCCAATTGGAAATCGGGGTTGGCACCAAAGTCGATAATATTTCCTGCTACGGCGAGCCTTACGGCAGTTTCCATGGGATTCGCGGAGATCTCCACCACCTCCTTCAACGAGGGGTAGAGTGCCAGGGCCTTTTTGATGCTTTCGTCCTTCAGGCTTGCAAAGGGGTCATCTACGCCCGTTATCTCTCTTACGGTCCTGTAAACCTCTCTGCCGGTCTCAGGGGGGGAGCTGTGCAAAGGGATCTCAGAGACAAGCAGGCCGATGCTGTCGAGCACCTGTTTGATTTTTTCCTCGTCATCAACGGCGGCCCTGGCAGCAAAAAGCGCCTGCTTGAAGAAGCAAGGAATACAATCCAGATAGGTCTTCATAAGTTCAAGTTGCTATTTACTGTTAAAGAATGCGGAATATCCCTTATAGGTCATGTACGTATCAGCCTTGCTTGCAATCTCAAAGGGAGAATGCATAGAAAGAAGCGGAGTGCCGCAGTCCACGACCTCCATGCCATAGACGGCCAGAAACTTGGCAATCGTGCCACCGCCGCCCTCGTCTACCTTGCCCAATTCGCCGGTCTGCCAGACGACCCTGTTTTCGTTGAAGAGTTTTCGAATTTCAGCCACATATTCGGCATTCGCATCGCTTGAGCCGTACTTGCCGCGAGAGCCGGTAAACTTGGTGATACAGACGCCGTATCCGATCCTTGCCGCATTGCGCTTTTCATGCACGTCCTGGTAATCCGGATCAAGAGCACCGTTCACATCGGCAGACAGAGCCCTGGAGGACATCAAACAGGACCTGAGGGCCGTTCCACTGGGCTGCTCACCGGTTACCTCAAACAGATCTGCCACAAAGCCTTCCAGAAAACGCGATTTTGCTCCTGTGCTCCCATCGCTTCCGATCTCTTCCTTGTCGATGAAAAGGGCCACTGCCGTTGTCTCCGGGGTCTTTAGTTCGCCCACCGCCTCAAGGGTCGCATAAACGCACACGCGATCATCCTGGCCATAGGCACCGATAAGGCTGCGGTCCCAGCCCACATCACGAGCCCTGCCAGCCGGCACGATCTCTATCTCAGCACTGACCAGGTCTTCTTCGACAATACCGTAAGTGTCGAAGAGGTATTCAAGCACTGCAAGCTTAAAACGCTCTTTGGTTTCATCGTCGCCTATGGGAACACTGCCGACCAGGACGTTCAACTTTTCCCCTTCAAAGGCCTCAGATACCTTTTTTTCGGTCTGGACCTTGTGTGCAAGATGCGGCAGGAGATCCGCTATAGTGAAAACAGGGTCATGGTCTGATTCGCCCACCTGGAGATCGAGATGGCTTCCATCTCTCTTGATGACCTTGCCGTGAATTGCCAGGGGTCGAGCCAGCCATTGGTACTTTTTGATACCACCATAATAGTGGGTCTTTAGAAAGGCAAGGTCCACCTCCTCATAGAGCGGGTTTTGCTTCAGGTCAAGCCGGGGTGAGTCAACGTGAGACGCGATAAGATTTACACCTGAAACCAGAGGCTTTTTGCCAATTACGGCCAAGACAATATTCTTGTTCCTGTTGATCTTGTAAAACCTCTTTCCGCCCCTGGCCCGTGTGATATCCTTGAACCCCTTCTTTTTGGCAAAGACCTCGATAAGACGCACGGCCTCACGCTCTGTTTTGGCGGAATCGAGAAAAGCCTTGTATCTTTCAGCAAACTCAAAGACCTTCTCTTTTTCTCCTGGTTCCAGGACATCCCACACAAGTTGCGGCTTGCGGACAAGTCGCTTTCTTAGTTCCTCCACTTTCTTTTTGCTCAGGTTTCTTTTCATATCTCTTTTCAATCCCCCTACCTGGTTAATCGTTGTGGCTTTGCCTGATCGCCCTTTGAATCTTGAGAGGCGCGAATGAAGCGTAGCAAAATGAGCGGTTAATCGTTATGGCTTTGCCTGATCGCCCTTTGAATCCTTGCCATGGCCTTTCTGTAGAGCTTCTTGTCCCCGTGGCTTGTGGCTTTCTTATACAGCTCCCCTGCCATCCTGAGACTTTTCATGTCACCAACACTTTCCTGGGCCACCCCTAAGTTGTAGTACGCAGCAGCGTTGTCCGGTTCGTCATGGATCACTTGCTGCCATATTTCTACGGCCTCTTCCCAGGCCCCGGCCTTGGCCAATTCCACCCCCTGCTTCACCATTCTGTTTCCACCTTTGTCAAGCTTGATTATCCTCGCAAGCTTCATGCGGGAGATCTTTGCAACAAGCTTGGTGGCCAGTCTGGCGGCCAGTTCATCCACGGTACCATCCGGAGTCGGCAGATCGCTCAACTTATAGCCGAGAGGGCCGCACTCCTTGTCGCCGCCAAACTTCTCGTCATAGGTTTGTTTAAGCATTCCGGTGGCGACGACCCGTTTGGTCTTCACATCGAATACACTGTACTCCGTGCCAAGAGATGCCTGTCGAATGATATAGGGGACAGGTCTGACCACAGTGCGCTTGATTTCCACATCGACCCACTGACCATAAACGTTTTTTTCCTTCTTGTAATGGCCCGTCCCTTCCGTCACCTGTACCTGATCCGTGCCGTGCATGTCATGGAGATCAGCGGTCACATGGCCTGTCATCACGGCATCGGCTTCCAAATCTTCAAGGGCGTGCAAAAGCTCGGTATCCTCTACTCTGTCATATGAGCGTTTGGCCAGGGCACGAAGCTGAGTGGTGTCCCTCGGGTTGAAATGTTGAACTTCGGCGAGTCTGTTGTAAACGTGACGCCAGAGCATTTCTCCATAAGCCCCATCAAACCTCATGACACCTATGGTGCGGATGCTTTCGAGGGAAACTTGCGCTGGCTTGATACGAGACAGAACCCTCGTGGGTATACACCCAACCCAGGTTGCTACGGCAAGAAGAAAAAGAGCCACCCACAGCCTGGTGGTCCTTTCTTTGTCATCCATCGGGTTTCCCTCTTCGCCATGTTTTACAAGCCGCCCTCCAAAGTCTTTCTCTCTTGTTCATAATGTCGGTCGGGCCGATTCATAACAGACCCATGTAGCCTTTGTAGTCCTTGACATAGATGCTACAAAAATCCCTGATCTCCACCCTGTCGCCACTTGCGAGGGTTTTGGAGATTTCATCAAAGAACAGCTCGACGACCTGTTTGGATTTGGATTTTGACAGGGTGGTTTCTTTGTGTAGGGTGTCGATGAGATCGGTTTTGGTCATGGGGGTTCTCCGTTGGAATATCTGTATAGATATGGTTGATAGAGGATTGTTGGGAGATTGTCAATAAATATTAGAGAGTTATCCAGGGTTTCAAAGATATCTGCATTCAACTAACCACCTCAAAGGAAAAGTGCTGTTATTTCACCGAATTAAGTTGATTTCCCGTCCAAACCTGTTTGATTCCGGGCACGAGATCTGTACTATTTCCTCATAATTCCAGCCCTGCCCCTTCCTCAGCCACAAAATATTTTCATCTTTGTAGACTAAAAAATGGTACCATTCGTCATATCAGATGGATAGACTGAATTGTTGGAGTAAGTGGGGGGATTGAGTTTAACTCTGATGGCAGATAGCTATCACCACGTTACAGAGCTGGTAAAAAAAGCAAAAGCCGGTAACAGGGCCTCGCTGGAACAACTTGTGGATCATTTCCATAAGGACGTTTTCCGCATGGTGTATTACCGAATCTATTCACCGATGGACGCAGAGGATTTAACCCAGGAGATTTTCATGCAAATGTCAAAGAGCCTGTCCAGTTTGAAAGACGCAGGCTCGATAAGGCCGTGGCTGTTCCGCATTGCCTTAAACCAGGTCAGGGATTTTCGTCGAAAAAAAAGCATACTGTCTTTTTTCGGCACGACAATAGAATTGGAGGCTGCTACCCAAGCTATGGCAGAGAATCACAACAATCCCGCGAATACCATGATGCTGAAAGAATTTCATTTGCAATTCCGTCAGCTTACAGACAGCCTGTCACAGCGGGAGCGGGAAGTGTTTATGCTGCGATTTGTGGATCACCTGGGGATCAGGGAAATTGCCGGGGTCCTGAAAAAAGGTGAAAGTACGGTCAAAACCCATTTGTACAGGGCTTTAAAAAAATTCAGACAGAACCCCGGGCTCCATGGCTTGCTTAAAGGAGGAATATTGTGAACAGCAAAAACCTCCATCTGAATGAAGATCAAGTCATCCGTTCTGTGGTGGATGAAAACGACTTGCCTGCCACCGTGCGAAACCATCTTTCCACATGTTTTGTGTGCCAAGGGAAAAAACAGCAAATTGAACAAGAGTTAAGCAGCCTGGGACGCATGGCAAGAGAGTTCGCCCCTTTACCTCGACGAGAGGTCCGACTTCCTTTTTATAAGCCTCGAAGTTTATGGTCCTGGCGACCTGTCTTTGTTGCCGGGTTTGGTGCGGTCCTGTTGATAGCTGGGATTTGGTGGTATGCACTTGTTACGACCTCCCAAGAAAAGATGATGTCTCAGATAATGTGGGAAACGAAACAAGACGAGCAATTGATGGCTGAAATATATGCCTTGGAAGAATACGCTCCAGTTGGTGTTTACCCGGATGTTTCCGTAGAGTCTGATATTGGTTATTTTGATGAATTTCTGGGGTTTGTCTCTCCTTTGGAAGTAAATCAAAATGCCGTGTAGAAGGACCCGTAGAGTAACTCAAAACGAGTAAGGAGGTGTAAATGAAAAAAGTAACGATTTTTACTCTGATTTGTCTTTTGGCAGCATCAGGTATCGGTCTCGCGAGGGGACCTCGTGGTATGGGAGGATTAAAGATGCCTCACGGCAAGTGGTGGCGAATGCCAGAAGTGGCAAAAAAGCTTGAGCTGACCAGCGATGAACAGCAAAAATTTGACAACCTGTTTGTACAAAGCCGACGGCAAGTCATTGATCTCAAAAGCAATGTGCAAAAGGAAGGGCTTGAACTGGAGGTGATTCTCGACCAACAGAATTTTGATGAGTCTGCCTGTATGGATCGGTTCAAGAAATTTCAAGATGCCCGCACCAATCTCACCAGAGAACGATTTAGATTTCTGGTTGAGGTACGAAAACTACTGGGTCTTGACCGATACCGGCAACTCAAAACAGAATTTCGTGATCGTCGAGTGCATCGAATGAAAGGACAGCAGGAACGCAAAGGACCTATCAAAGACAGGATGATTCACGAACGGTTTCCCTCCACAAATAAGTAAAAATTTGAACTAGTTAGTGCCCATCCACAAACTCCCCCTCCCCTCGCGGGCCCGCCCTGGCGCGACGGCCTATTATGAGCCAGCACGCCACCTGATC
>DAOURD010000390.1:0-2514 GCA_030625295.1 Desulfobacterales bacterium
GGCGATTGCCTCGGCAAGTGTCAAGGATAAGATTCGGCAGATTATTGAGTCTGAAGATCCCACCAAGCCGTATAGTGACAAAAAGATGGTTGAGATTTTGAAATCTTCAAACATTAACATAGCTCGCAGGACAGTCGCCAAGTACCGGGAGGTGTTGGGCGTGCTGCCATCTAACAAACGCAAAAATATAAGGGGAGGTCAATCAGAATGCAAACGTCGGTGACTTTCATGAACCTTGATCCCTCAGAAACTCTGAAGGCATATGCATGTGAAAAGCTGGATCGATTTGATAAGTACGTAGAGAATCCCGCTAAAGCAAACGTGGTACTAACCGTGGAGAAATTCCGTCACATTGCCGACATAAACATTAGTGCGGATGGATTCGTTGTAAATGGTCATGAGGAGACTTCCGATATGTATTCGGCCATAGATATGGCCCTGGATAAGCTTGAGAAGCAGATTATAAAGAATAAGAAAAAATTTAAGAGGCTTCGGTCGACAGCTGCAAGATCTAAGATGTTTCGATATGAAGAGGCTGGTGTAACGGCAACCGGGGATCTGGGGCAGGAGGCAGCATCCCGAATTGTTAGAATCAAGAATATCGAGTACAAACCTATGGATGTTGATGAAGCGGTTTTACAAATGGACCTGATCAAGGGCAGCTTTCTGGTCTTTACCAATGCCCAGACCGAAAAGGTCAATGTGTTGTATCGCCTGAAAGACGGCAATTACGGATTGATTCAACCCACATGAAAATCTTAGACACGCTGAAAGAAGAGGCCATCATTTCCGAACTGAATGCCACCGACAAGAAGGGGGTGCTGGAACAGCTCACGGCCCCCGTGGCAAAGGCCTTCGGGGTCAACCAGGAGGAGATGGTTCGCGTACTCTTGGAACGTGAGCGCCTTGGCAGCACCGGCATTGGGGGGGGCATCGCCATCCCCCACGGAAAGATGAAGTCTCTTGAGTCGTTGGTAGTTGGCTTTGGACGAAGCCACAAGGGCGTTGACTTTGAAGCCATCGACGGCAAGCCCGCTCACCTCTTCTTCCTGTTGATGGCCCCTGAAAACTCGACAGGCGTTCATCTACGGATGCTTGCCAGGATATCGCGATTACTCAAGGACAGCACCTTTAAACAGCGGCTCATGACTGCTGCCGACCGACGCGAGCTCTACATGGTGATCGCAAATGAAGATCATGAATTCTGAACCTGGGCTGCGTCGGTATGAACCTGTTTCATCTTCCCTCCAACACTCTGGCATTCCATCTGGACGGCAGAAATATATTGCTATTGAACGGGTATGATTTCAATGCATTGTACAAATTCCGAAACGTCCGGTTACAGGGGGCTGTGCGGACATAGTTGAAACAAGGAAAGATTATCATCATCAGCGGGCTTTCCGGCTCCGGGAAAAGTACGGCTATAAAGGCACTGGAAGATGTTGGGTTTTTCTGCGTGGATAACCTGCCCGTCGTACTCTTGCCAAAGTTTTTAGAACTTCGAACAGGGAGCAATTCGGAGATCTCTAAGCTAGCCCTGGTGATGGATATCAGAGAAAAGGGGTTTCTCTCAACATATTCAGATATCCTGGACAGGCTATGTAAGCAAGGATATCGGTTCGAAATACTTTTTCTTGAAGCCTCAGAAGAAATTCTCTTGAGACGGTACAGCCAGACCAGGATGCAGCATCCCCTGGCCAGGGGAAAGAGCCTTCTGGAAGCGATACGTAACGAGGGGGAACAACTTAAGGGACTCAAGCGAATCGCTGACAAAGTTATTGACACTTCGCACTACAATGTCCATGAACTCAAGGCTGTTATCTTGGGCCATGTGCTTAAGGTGGTTCATACTGGGCACGTAGAGGTACATGTCCTGTCTTTTGGTTACAAGTACGGCATTCCCCATGACGCGGATCTGGTAATCGATGTTCGTTTTTTACCCAATCCCTATTTTGTCCCTAGATTGAGGGGGCTTGATGGCATGGCTCCTGAGGTCCAGGCATACGTAAAAGGATGGGACGAAACCCAAATTTTTTTGAAAAAATATTTGGATTTGCTTGACTACCTTGTACCTTTATATGAAAAAGAGGGAAAATCGTATTTAACCATCGCGGTTGGTTGCACAGGCGGAAGGCACCGCTCGATTGTAATCGCTGATAAAATCTTCCAACATTTGAAGAAGAAGACGGATCGCATAAACTTGGTCCATCGAGATATTGAGTTGAGCTAGCACTTTAGGCACTTTTCTTATTGAGGGTCGAATTTATGATAGGCCTTGTCATTGTAACTCATAGCGGTCTGGGAGAGGCCCTCATTGAAGCAGCCGAATCGATCCTTGAAGGGCCTCTGGGAGCAGCCACTGCCGTTTCCGTAGATTTAAGGCAAAGCGCTGAACAAATGAGAGAAAAGATAAGCATCGGGATCAAGACGGTTGGCCAGGGTGGAGGTGTACTTATCCTGACGGATATGTTTGGAGGCACGCCATCCAACCTTAGCCTTTCGTTCCTTGAGGAA
>DAOURD010000323.1:0-3154 GCA_030625295.1 Desulfobacterales bacterium
AATCTCTGCCGTCGCAGAACCGCACCGGCCCTTGTCGTCTCGCCAGAACTCTCCAAGGCCATTAGCCAGCTCTCTTTTGAAATCCGCCGTCAGATCGGACTCCTGATCGACCGTCAAGGCTGGATAACCCATGTAATGGTCGGCAACCACCAAGCGATCGTGATCCCGAATCTTGAGAAATATCGATATGGTGGGGGGCGCCTGAAAGGCCTCCGTTGTGTGCACACCCATCTCCAGCATGAACCCCTCACACAGGATGACCTCATGGACCTGGCGCTGCTCAAACTAGATCTGATGGCTGCCATTACCATAGATAAAGAGGGCCGGCCGGATTATATTCATGCTGCCCATCTCCTTACAGAAGGAATAAACGGGCAAAACTGGCAGATGCTTCCCCCTTTGCCACCGTGGGACCCTGACATTGATTGCCAGGCCCTGATTCGGTCTCTGGAATCGGAATTTGCCCGCAAGGCCCAGTCTCAGAAGGTCAAAAGGAAATGGGAACGGGCCCTGCTGGTGAGTGTGACCACGGCTCCCAGGCGCGTAGCCGAGGATTTCATGGTTGAACTCCGTGAGCTTGCCGAATCCTCAAATATCGCCGTTGCAGACACGGTCATTCAACACCGGCAAAAGATAGGTCCCCGATTCCTAATGGGAGAAGCCAAGCTGAGCCAACTGGTTATCCTGGCCTTGCAGAAGGGGGCAGACCTTCTGATATTTGACCAGGAGTTAAATCCCTCCCAGGTTCGCTCTATCACCGATCTTACTGATATGAGGGTTATAGACCGAACCCAGTTGATCCTGGACATCTTTGCCCAGCGAGCCCGCAGCCGCGAAGGAAAGATTCAGGTGGAACTGGCCCAGCTCAAATACCTCCTTCCCCGGCTTGTGGGCAAGGGCACAGCCATGTCTCGACTCACCGGTGGTATTGGCGGCAGGGGCCCTGGCGAGACGAAACTTGAAGTCGATCGGCGGCGCGTTAGGGATCGGATAGGTCACCTTGAGAAGTTGCTCCGGGAAATCCAGAAACAGCGGGGACAGCGCAGGGCCAGGCGGAATAAAAGAGGGCTGCCAGTCATATCGATCATTGGATACACAAATGCGGGCAAGTCGACTCTTCTGAATACCCTGACCAAAAGCTCAGTGCTGGCCGAGAGTCGTCTGTTTGCCACCCTGGACCCAACCAGCAAACGAAAAAAGCTTCCAAAAGACGTGGAAGTCATCATTACCGATACGGTCGGCTTTATCCGCCAACTCCCGGAAGAGCTGATAACAGCCTTCCGTGCCACCCTGGAAGAACTGGAGGATGCTGATTTGCTCCTGCACGTCATTGACATCAGCAATCCTAGATTTGCAGACCAGATTAAATCCGTAGAACGGATTCTTGAAAGCCTGCACCTGGATCGAATTCCTGTACTGAGGGTTCTAAACAAGCAGGATCGTGTGGACCCAGTCACTGTGAAAAAGCTGACCCGCACCTTGGACGCTGTGGCCATCTCAGCCAATAATGAGCAGACACTGCCCCCCCTCCTGGACCAAATGGAATTGCACATAAGACATGTAATAAGGCGCAGCACTTGCGCCGCTCGGGTAGAGCCGCTTGTGGCCGTATCTTAAGCAGAAACTTTGAGAGGGGCTTGACAGGAAATAAGGGCTCTGTTATGAGGCAAATCAAGAACTTAAACCCTTGCCTTTTGGTAAGGGTTTTTTCCATAGAGAGACAAATAAGGCGCGAGTTTTGCAGGGCGTTATTTGCAAGGCGTTACAAGGGGCTTCGTCCCAATTGGAGTGATGCAGTACTCCAACACTCCCTGTGAATGGCATAAATGGATTGTCACAAAAAACATATAATTTCCATTAGTTGTAGAATCTCCGAGGCGTTTAGAGAGGTAGTTATGAAGTCCTACCCGAAGACAACTGTTCTGATCCTTGTTGCTTATGCGGCCGCCGGATGCTCGAAAAATCTGCAAGGAGTCTCATCTCATAGACCAGGCCATGAATCAACCTCAGTCGTGTCGTCTCTAAACCATCTGAAAGAAGCAGCGTCCTCTGTTGCAGAGGATGGCGACAGTGAGCCAGCAGCAGCTTCTGTTGACGAAGGAGAAAGGGAAAGAACTAAGAACACCCAGCAAATCCTGGATGAGGCCCTGGAGTTCTGTCAGACCTCGCAGGATTTTTGGGGACATGGCGATTTTGAAAATGCCATTGATGCTCTGGATCAGGCATATAACTTGATCTTGACGGCAGACATCAATGATAACCCCAAGTTGATTCAACAAAAAGAAGACATACGCTTCGTGATCTGCAAGCGGATGCTGGAAATCTATGCCTCTCGGTATATCGTAGCCACGGGCAACCATGATGCCATCCCCATGGTCATGAACCGATACGTCGAAAAGGAAATCAAGCTGTTCAAAGGCCCGGAGCGCAAATTTTTTATGAGCTCTTACCAACGCTCAGGAAGATATCGGCCAGAGATTGTCAATGCCCTGGAAGAAGCCGGACTCCCAAAGGAGCTCTCGTGGCTTCCGCTCATTGAGAGCGGGTTCAAGGTCAAGGCCCTGTCCCGTGCTCGCGCGCTGGGGTTGTGGCAGTTCATACCTTCCACAGGCTACAAGTTCGGTCTCAAAAGGGACCAATGGGTAGATGAAAGAATGGATGTTACCAAGTCTACCCGTGCGGCCATTGCCTATCTTAAAGAACTCCACAACATATTTGGTGACTGGACAACTGTGCTGGCAGGATACAACTGCGGAGAGGGAAAGGTCCTCAGGGTTATACGAAATCAGAATATCAACTACCTGGACAACTTTTGGGATCTTTTTGAAAAGCTCCCATGGGAAACAGCGCGTTACGTGCCGCGCTTCTTAGCAGCCCTTTTTATCATAAATGACCCGGAGAGATTTGGCTTCGACCTGAAAGGTCTTCACCCACCGCACTCGTATGAGAAGGTCACGATTTCAAAGCAGATGCGGATCAAAGATATCGCAAAGGTAATGGGCATCTCTGACAAAAGCCTTGAGGACCTCAACCCGGAACTGCGTCACAAGACAACGCCTCCTGACTCTTATGAGTTAAAGGTACCGAAGGACAACGGTGCCCTTCTTGTTGCAAGGCTGGACGAAATCCCTGCGTGGACTCCACCCAAAAGGTT
>DAOURD010000347.1:0-2922 GCA_030625295.1 Desulfobacterales bacterium
GGATATGCCATGCTGATGGAGATTCGGTCCAATGAAGTCTCGGGAAAGACCTCCAGTTTCATGGTCAGGCCTGTGACCACACCTGCCAACAAGAGAAAGACCATGAGCAGATTGGCGGTAACGTGATTTTCCGCGAACCAGGCGACGATCCCTTTCATGACCGATTTGTCTCCTTCACTTCTCCGATCCGTACGGCCATGCCGTCGGTGACCGCCTTAAGCGGGGTGATGACCACCCTTTCTCCGTCCTTGAGCCCGTCCTGAACCATGACGTCATCACCCTGAACCCGGGCCACATCCACTTTACGGAAGTGAAGCCGACCGTCCTTGTCCACCACCCAGACCACATCCCCCTGGTGCAAGGCGGACCGGGGAATGATAGCGGCATTGGGCAATGTATGGCCTTCAAGATCCACGGTAACAAAGAGACCCACGGGGAGGGGAGGCTTTTTGGCGTAGGGTTTCTCCACGCGCACGACCACATTGATCATCCGGGTGCGCTCATCCAATTTTCCTTCGGTGCGAACCACTGCGCCTGACCAGGTCCGCTCCCGTCCGGCAATACGGGCCCGGACCACAGCACGAGAACCAGGGCTGTCACCAGGGGTGAAACCGGGCACATGGAACCAGAATAAGTGCTCGTCTTCCAATGGGAGCACTATCTCGGCCGCCTCAGTGGAGTAAAGGGTAGCCAGGGCCTGTCCGGGTGAGACATATTGGCCGATATCTACGTTTTCTTGACTCACCCGTCCGTCAAAGGGGGCCTTGAGTTCGGTCCGTTCCAAGCTCAGGAGAGCCTTTCTAAGATCCGCCCGGTCGGCCTCCAGTTTAGCCTGAGCTGCCATCAGTTGCGGCTCTTTAGCCACCAACGGCGGCGGATTTCTATTTGCTTTGGGACCTCCGGCATGCAGCAGTCGCCACTCCTCCTGTGCCGCAGCGGCTTCTTCTTCGGCCAACTCAAGATGACTTTCAGCGTCTTTCACCTTTGCTCTGGCTAAAGTGACGGCCAATTGGTAATCGACCAGATCTATGCGCAATAAGGTCTCGCCCTGGCTGAATTCGCCTCCATTCACCAGGGCGGGAGAGACATGAACCACTTTGCCCCCCACTTGAGGCACCAGATTGATTTCCCGCAAGGGTGTAACTGTACCCTCACCTAAGAGATGGACCGATTGTGGTCCGGTTTTGACCTTGATCGTCCGGACCATGGGTATTGCAGCGGTCGGTTTACGTTTCTTGATCTCGGGTTTGCTTGCCGTCAATGCGCGCATGCCTAAGGCACCCAAGGTGACTAAGACTATGGGAATGGCAAAATGTAATAATCGTCTCTTTGTCTTGTTCATGGGAGGTAACCCTCTTACAACTCTGCCCATCCGCCGCCCAAAGCCCGATGTAATGCGACCCGGTTACTCAGAATGGCCAAATCGACCAAGGCCAGGTTCTCCTCGGCCTTGAACCGGGTTTGCTGGGCCTCCAGCACGGTTAGGTAATCCACTATACCCCGTTTGTAGCGCTTCTCGGCCACATCCTGGGTAGCTCGAGCTTCCACCAGAAAATTCAGTACCCGATCCCGACGTTCCAACTGCTCCTTGCGAGTCAAGAGGGCGCTTTCCACCTCGGAAAATGCCGTCAACACCGTCTTTGCATGTTCGGCCACGCCCTGCTCATATCTTGCCTCTGCTGCCCGTTGGCCGGCCTTCAATTTACCGGCGTCAAACAACGGTTGCGCAATGCCCAGGGCCAGGTTCCACAACTTGCTCTCATGCCGTAAAAGTTGATCCAATTCCTCGCTGGAGTACCCGAAGCTGCCCGTCAAGGTAATGCGGGGAAACCGGTTGGCCCTGGCCACGCCCACCCGGGCGTTTAAGCCCATCAATCTGGCCTCGGCTGCTCTGATGTCCGGCCGACGCAACAAGAGATCAGAGGGCAGGCCTGGCGGCACCGGGGCCAGGCGTTTAAAGTAGTCTTCCGGCTGGGTCCGAGGTAGTCGGGTCTCGGGGTAGCGTCCCAGCAGCACGGCCATTTTCTGCTGGGTGATTCCAAGGTCCTGACGGAGGGATGGGAGGGCGGCTTCGGCCTGGGCCAGGGTGCGACGGGCCTGCCTTAAATCCAGGACAGAGGTCAGACCGCGCTCGTAACGACTTTCGACCAGGGCTAAACTGCGGCGGTAGTTTTCGATGCTCAGCAAAGTAATCTGTATCCGCCGTTCTAAGGACTCCATCTGTAAATAGAGGCTGATCGTCTCGGCCACTACGGTTAGGGCCACAGTACGACGGTTTTCCTCCGCCTCAAAGAGATCGGCCCGCACCGCTTCTTCAGCCCGAGCCAGACGACCCCACAGGTCCAACTCAAAGGAAGCGGGCAATGAGAGTGTGTAGATGTCGGTTTCAATACTAAAACTCTTGCCCGGTATGACCCCAATGATCGGCCGATGTTGCCGTCGACCCTGACCTTCAAGGCTTAAGCCGGGGAAACGGTCTGCTCTGGTCTGGACAAACTGGGACCGCACCTCCAGAATCCTGGCTGTGGCCTTTTTGATGTCTAAGTTGTTTTTCAATACTTCCTCTACCAGTTGGTTTAATTCTGGATCGGTGAAAACTTGCCACCACCAGTCTTCGGGCCTGGGTATTACCGTCTCGGTCGGGGCATGCTGGTAGGACTCCGGCATTTGGATACCGGTGTCGGGTCGCTGGTAATCCGGGCCCACCTTCATACATCCGCTTGATACAAGGAGAGTGGCTAAGGCCACAAACAAGTAAAGAATCCACGCCCACAGGACGTGCCTTTGTTTATCCCCCCAGAGGGCCGCCTTCAAGACCTGTCCACTATTCAAACGTTTTATGGAGTACTGGAGTACTGGAGTAATGGAAATACCAAATGCAGTGAATTTCCGGAGTCTTGCGTTTTTTCCCAACACTCCAAC
>DAOURD010000070.1:0-6153 GCA_030625295.1 Desulfobacterales bacterium
AGGCGAGACCATTGAAGCCGGACGTATGCGGGGACAGGCCTCAGAAGGGATGTTATGCTCTGAAGCAGAACTTGCCCTTGGAATGGATAGCTCCGGCATCCTTCTGCTTCCGGAGACGGCCAAGCCGGGTCTGGGGGTTGCTGTCGCTCTTAGCCTTTCAGACACCATCATTGAGTTTGATCTCACACCCAATCGTTCTGATTGCCTCAGTATCATCGGCATAGCGCGTGAGGTGGCTGCCATTCTCAAGACCCCCTTGAAATATCCCAAGGTGAAGCTCCCGCCGGGTGAAACCCCCATAGAGGAACTCTCTTCTGTAACCATTGAAGCCCCGGATCACTGTCCCCGGTATGCGGCAAGGGTGGTTACGGACGTGAATGTTGGGCCATCTCCTTTCTGGCTTCAAGACAGATTACACTCCGTGGGGCTCCGGACCATCAATAACTTGGTGGATGTGACCAACTTTGTCCTTATGGAGATGGGTCAACCCCTCCATGCCTTTGATTTTGACCGTCTGGCCGAGCATCGGATCGTTATTAAAACGGCTCAGGAAGGCCAAGCCTTTACGACCCTGGATGGCGTAGAACGCACCCTTGGCTCTGATATGCTCATGATCTGCGACGGCAAAGGACCGGTGGCCCTGGCCGGCATCATGGGCGGACTTGAATCAGAAATCGAAGACCAGACAACGCGGGTCCTTATTGAAAGCGCCTATTTCAACCCGATCACCACACGACGCACAGCCAAGCGCCTCGGCTTGAACACCGAATCATCGCACCGGTTCGAGCGGGGCGTAGACCCTGTGGGTGTCAGAAGAGCCCTGGACCGTGCGGCTCAGCTCATGGTCGAGTTAGCAGGCGGAAAGCTCGCTGAAGGGGTCATTGACGTTTATCCCCGGCCAATTCCTGAAAGGGTTATAGAGCTCAGTGTCAAGCGAACAAACCGGCTTCTGGGTACCCGGTTAAGCCAGGATGACGTTGGCGCTTATCTTAAGTCCGTGGAACTGGACGTAGAACCCCTGGATGAGGATTGGCTCAGGGTCGTGCCGCCCACTTTTCGCGTGGACATTACGCGGCCTGAAGACCTGATGGAAGAGGTGGCTCGTCTGAGGGGTTATGATCAGATTCCGACCACCCATCCCGTATCTCATGTAGTGGCCAGGAAACCGGACAAGAAGCTCCGGGTGAGGGACCGACTTTGGCAATTGCTTGCGGGGTGTGGGTTTTTAGAGATCGTTACTTACAGTTTTATCAGAAGGGATGCATGTGACCAGCTCTTGCTCCATGATCAAGACCCGCGCCGCCAGATGGTGTCCATCCTGAATCCTCTGACGGAAGACCAAGCGGTTATGAGGTCCTCTTTGCTCCCGGGTCTTCTTGCCACCATGTACAGAAACAGCAAACAGCGAAACGAGAATCTGAGGATCTTCGAACTTGGTAAGGTTTTTTTGTACACTACCCCGGATGAACTCCCGGAAGAGATAGAGATGATCTCCGGGCTTTGGACCGGGGCGCGTCATGTGAAAACATGGCATTCTAAGGAATCAAAAGTCGACTTCTATGATATGAAAGGGGTGGTCGAAGCTGTGTGCGCCGGGCTGAACATAGCCGGTGTTCGGTTTGCTCCCTTGACCGGTACTGATTTTCCCTATCTGAGATCCGGCTATGCCGCACAAATTCAGGCGGGCAACGAGAGGCTGGGGGCGGTAGGGGAATTGTCCGGAGAGGTTTTGAGGAATTTTGGGCTAAACCAGGTTGCCTATTGTTTTGACCTCAACTTTGACCGGCTTGTCGATCATGTATCTGAGGAAAAGCGTACCAAAGCCCTCTCCCGTTTCCCTGCGACCACGAGGGATATGGCCCTGATACTAAATAACACTGTTGAGGCCCAGGCCCTTTCGGATTTCATAGAAGGTATGAGGCAACCATTGGTAGAGGGTGTGGAGATCTTTGACATATATGCGGGGTCACCAATACCCGAAGGGAGGAAGAGTATCGGCCTGAGGTTTACATACCGATCATCTGAAAGAAGCCTCACCGATAGCGAGGTCAACAACATCCACGAAACCATAACCCGGGAGGTATTGAAAAAGTTTAGCGCCCGACTGAGGCCGGAGTGAATCGAATGCGGATACCCGATGTCGGATACCCGATAGTGGGCGGGATAAACCCGCCCCTACATCCACGTAGGGGCGGGTTTATCCCGCCTGGTTCTTATTTTGTGTCCGAATAACCAATAACGAAAAATGAACAAGAAAGACATCGTCGAGGCAATTCACGCCAGAGTTGGATTTTCCAAGCGAGAGACTGCTGCGATCGTTGATAAGGCTTTTGAACTATTGAAGACGGTCTTGGCCGAAGGTGATTCGGTCATGATTTCGGGCTTTGGGAAATTTTGCGTTCGTGGAAAAAAGGCTCACAAGGGCAGAAATCCCAAAACCGGGGAGACCATAACACTGCCTGCGAGGAAGGTTGTAACCTTGAAGGTGAGCCGCGTGCTCAAGGAGCGAATAAATGCGGCACACAGAGACCGAGATACCTGAAAAGCGGTATTTTAGGATCGGCGAAGTTAGCGCTATAACCGGCATTGAGGCATACGTACTGCGATACTGGGAGACAGAATTTCCCAGGATCAACCCTGCCAGATCCCGCTCCGGGCAACGCCTTTATAAAAGGCATGACATAGAAATCATTCTACAGATCAAAGATCTGCTTTACCAAAAGAGATTTACAATTGCCGGGGCCAAACGATATCTCCAGCAACACCACAAAAAACCCAGACTTGCCGCCGTTGACAACCAACCCCTCACACTGGAACAGCTCAAGGCCGAACTGCTCGCTATCAGGGACCTGTTGAGCAGGTGAGGAGGCTTTGGTCTATATGCCGTACGGGGGTGTTTTGAAAGATGAACATCGAACATCGAACATCGAACGTCCAACATCGAATGAAAAAACAAACACCCAATACCGAACATTCAACCACGCCAAGGCGTTGTTTCTTTTCAGCCGTTTTGATACTCGTAACGAAAATCTTAATTAATTCCTCTGTTTCTTGTAGAATATCATCTAATAGTTCTTGTTTTTTAATGAGTGGTACACGCTGAATAAGTTTCAACCATCTCTGGGTCTCCCTGAGTTCCTTTAATGAGATACGAAGCTTATGGATAAAGTCCTTTTGGGACTCCGCTGCCTGGGCTTCACCATGGTTTGGATAAGGTGAAGTTCCCGATCTTAACAATTGGCCCGCAACATGGTTGCCTGCTCTGGTATTTGGTAGCTGTTCAACGATCTTTATGATTCGCACCGAATACTCGAGCAGCCTTTCTTCCAGATCATATGTCTGTTTTTTTCATTTTTCCCCATTCAGCGTTCGATGTTGGACGTTCGATGTTCATTTTTTTCAGTCCCTCCTAAACAAAAACAACTTAGCGCTTATGGGCAGAAGCCCCCGACCTACGATTAAGTCGTCGACATTGAGCCTTTACTGTCACTTCGCTCTTTTGTCCAGCCTCCTGATGATCCAGCGGGACAGTGCCTTATCATCCGTGTATTGAACAACGCCCTCGAGGTTTTTTAGTGGAATTTCCGCCCTGGCCATCGTCTTGTGCCCACCGGCAGCGCCCATCTGTGAAAAACTTCGGCCCAGCAGTTTTCCAGCGTCCTTTCGAAGCCCGTCATTTCTAACTATGATGATCAAACGCCCCTGAGAGATGCCTGACACAACAGCCCAGGCAATATCGTGGATTCTCATGAAAAATTCCGCAATGGACACGCAAATGTCCGGGTTTGTCACAGGGCCCAGATGCACGTGGATGCGCTGCTTTCCCATGCGCATCTCCTCTAACGCGGTGCGGTAGTATTTCAGGAACTGCAAGGTGATTTCCGCCTGCTCAATTCTCCGCGCCATGTGTACGTTCACATAGCGAAAGAGAAACTGGAAGGCATTCACATCATCCATGAGTACCTTTCGCTCAAAGTTGCTTGTGTCCGTCTTGATGCCGTAAAAGAGGGCAGTGGCAAGCCTCACAGAGGGTTTGATCTTGGCAGCTCGCAGATACTGGGTCATGATGGTGGATGTGGCTCCATATTCCGGGCGGATGTCCACGAAAGGGGCTTTTGCACCGGTCGGTGGATGGTGGTCAATGATGACATCAAAGTTGATCCCTTCAAAAGCCTCATGGTGGCAAGGCTGGGAGTCGACTATGGCAAGGCGCGTAAATTGGTCTGGAGCCGCCTTTTGGATTGGAAGCAGATCGAGCTTGAGCAACCGGATCATGGCCAGGTTGTCAGGTCGCCTGATCGTATTCACATGGGCGATGCAGGTGCCCGCAACCCGCCGCCACAGGAGGCGTTTCAAAGCCATAGCGCTGGCCATAGCATCCGGGTCAGCGTTGATCAGGATGAGGAGGCGGTCTTCACGAGAGAAAAGGCCAAGGAGACGGCGCAGTTTTTCTGAGGTAGAAGTGGCCATTACACTCCTTCTGTCAAGAACGAATCTATTTTTCTACTCATAACGTCGATTTCCCCTGGCTGCACCCACTGAATCTCCGGATCTGCCCCGAACCATGTAAGTTGTCGTTTGGCGTAGCGGCGGGTGTCACGTTTAAAAAGATGCACGGCTTCATCCCATGGCGTACGCCCCTCCAAATAGTCTGACATGTGTCGGTAACCGATGGACCGCATGGATTTGAGGGTTGAGGGATGTCCCTGATCCAGCAACCATTTCACTTCTTCTAACAATCCGGAGGCCAGCATCAGATCAACCCGCCTGTTAATCCGATCATACAAGATGTTCCGGTCCGCGGTCAACCCGATCTTGAGTGTCCTGTAGCGGAAATCCCGAAAACCGTGAACCCTCTGGTGGTAGGAGATAGGTTGCCCTGTAGCCTGATGAACCTCAAGGGCGCGTATGATCCGGTAGGTATCGTTGGAATGGATTCTTGCGGCGGCCACAGGATCGACCTTTTGTAGCCGCTGGTACAGGACCTCGAGTCCAAGGGTTTCAGCCTCATCTTTCAGTCTTTTTCGCACGACCCCATCTTGTTCTTGGGCCGCAAACAGCCCCCGCGTGAGGGTCTTGATGTAAAGGCCCGTGCCGCCTACCACAAAGATGGGGCGCCCTTTTTGATCAAGCTCCCGGATGACTGCATCTGCCATTGTTACAAAAAGGGCTGCGTTAAAAGGCTCGTCCGGGTTTACCACATCAATGAGATGGTGGCGTACCCGTGCCCGTTGCTGTTCGGTGGGCTTTGCCGTGCCGATGTTCATATATCTGTACACCTGCATGGCATCAGCACTGATAATCTCGGCCCCCAGGGGTTCGGCCAGGGCAATCGCCACATCGGTTTTCCCCACGCACGTGGGGCCTGAGATGATGATGAGGGATGGTTTTGGCGACATTGCAATTTAAATCATTATATTAAGCATTCCGTAATCTTGTCAATGATCTTGGTAAGTTCTCAAAAAGTTGGGGTAAATCATGCTTTGCGACTATTCATTGGATTCCCGCCTTCGCGGGAATGACAGATACTTGCAGCCAATCGTCATTCCCGCGAAGGCGGGAATCCAGTAGCTATTACCCGGATTTATTGAGAAATTACTGACCTTGGGGATCCGGGAAGATCAAAGGGTCAACTCTTCTCTTGACGCAAATCAAATATTGTAATAAATGGGTTTGCCCACGTCATCAGGAATTTAGTACGTCCAATCGTGTCTTTACAATCTGTAAAAAATACTAACACCCATCGGTTTTGAGTCACGTGCAGAAGCCTTCCTATGTTCCGACAATCGTCATTGTTTTCAAGTGCCTGGACCAGTTTCCGGCCATCTCTTGTTTTGGCATCGGCGTTGCAAGTATCGCTCCATAACCCTTTGGAGGCCAACGGAAAAGTAAGAGTAGGGGTCAAATCTTTACAGGGTGTTGCTCAAACGAGAATTCCTTTGTCGGGATTAAAAAACTTGATCCCTCCTCTTCCAAAAAAAACAAAGAAAGGAGGAAGCTGCGAAGGAAACGGAATGAACTGAGATTCGGTGGATTAGCGAAGCATACGTCTAACGAGAGAACTTAGGGGCTTCGCCCGAATTGGACACGAAGTGAAGCACCACGCTCATAATGGAACAATGGAATATGGAACGCAAAATTCCCGAGAACACC
>DAOURD010000029.1:0-8252 GCA_030625295.1 Desulfobacterales bacterium
GTTTCATCACAACACATAACTCTTGAAATAATAGAGCGCTGGTGCTGCAAAAAGCAAGGCATCAATCCGGTCCAGGAAGCCTCCGTGTCCCGGAAAGATACTTCCGGAGTCCTTCAGGCCGACCGAGCGTTTCAACATCGACTCGACCAGATCACCTGTCTGCCCCAAGGCCCCCATGACCATAATCAAAGCAATCCAGAAACCCCAGCCAAACTCGGGGAACCAGCATTGCTTAAATAAGGCGCCAACCAAGAGGTTGGCCGCCAATCCGCCTACTGCTCCCTCCACGGTCTTACCAGGGCTTATTCTCGGCGCAAGCTTATGCCGGCCAAAGGCCCTTCCAACGTAGTAGGCAGCCGTGTCCCCGGTAATTATGACTGCCATAAGAAGAAATGTCCACGTCGCCCCCTGATTCCAATTCCGGATCAGTATCAAGTGGCCCAGCAAGAAGGGGATATAAATAAGGCCTGTGACCTGCTTGTAAAGCATTTCCGGCACGGAAGTCTGTGGGTCGAACCGTGCCAGGCAGATCATGGCAGAACCGAAGAAGGCCAGGACCAGCGCGGCAGGGATTACCACCAAACCGTCCCAATAAAAAGAGGCTAGCATGACCAGGCCAAGGACCAACCCTGGCGCTTTTATGGCCATCGTCTCCCGGGACAGAACCAGGGCGTAGTATTCCAACAGGCTCACTGCTGCCGCCAAGCCCACAACCAGGGCAAAACAGGTTCGGCCCCCCTTCCCTATCAACAAGACCAGCAGGGGCAAAAGCACCAATGCCGTAAGCCATCGTTTTAAATGCGAAGACATCATCGAACTCAGCTCCGCTTTGCTTCGCTATAAAAGTAAGCAGTACACAGTAGGCACCACGCAAACTTCCTGCTCCATATTGCTTACTGCTTACTGCTTACTGCTTACTGCTTACTGCTCACTGCTCACTGCTCACTGCTTACTGCGGGTGAGGCGCTTTCTTGATCTGGGCACCGGTCATCCCAAATCGACGCTCACGCTTTTCGTAATCGTGCAGTATCCGGATCAACTCCTCTCTTCTAAAATCGGGCCATAGGGTATTCGTGACATGAATCTCTGTGTAGGCAATCTGCCATAGCAAGAAGTTGCTGACCCGCATCTCACCACTGGTTCGAATCAGAAGATCTGGCTCTGGCATTCCCTGCGTATAAAGATAATTTGAAAAAACCGCTTTTGTTATCTCCTCGGGTTGAAGGCGGCCCGCTCGAACCTCGGTTGCGATCTTCCGAGCCGCCGCCACAATCTCATCCTGTCCCCCGTAGCTCAAGGCCAGGTTGAGAATCATCCCCTGGTTTTCTCGGGTCATATCCATGACTTCCTGGAGTACCTTCACAACATCACCCGGGAACCTTTCGATCTGGCCAATGGCATTCAGACGTATGCCGTTTTCCATCATTTCCGGCAATTCTGACCTGAGAAAACCTTTCAACAGACTCATGAGAGCCAGGATTTCTCGCCGAGGCCGCTGCCAGTTTTCGGTTGAAAACGCATAGAGGGTCAGAAACTCTATCCCGATCTCACGGCAGGCTCGCACAATGTCCCGGACCGACTCAGCGCCTTCCCGGTGACCCCTGATCCGGTTTAGGGAACGTTTTTTGGCCCAACGGCCGTTGCCATCCATGATAATGGCAATATGTCGTGGGAGTGAGTCGGGTAGTGAGGAAGGAACATCAGAATTCAAGGATCTCTTTCTCTTTTTCCTGGCAGGTCTGGTCAACTAGTCGGATGTAATCGTCTGTGATTTTCTGCACCTTGTCTTGAGCCCTGTAAAAATCATCCTCTGCGATCTCACCATCCTTCTTCATGCCCTTGAGAAGCTCATTCGTGTCCCGGCGGATATTCCGGATGGATACCTTGTGCTCTTCAGCTATCTTGCCAACGACCTTGACAAGGTCTCTTCGCCGCTCTTCAGTTAGCGGCGGTATAGGAATACGGATAAGCTTGCCGTCGCTCATAGGGGTCAGCCCAAGCTCTGATTTAAGGATCTCCTTTTCAATCTCGGAAATGACCGACTGATCCCAGGGCTGAATAACGATAAGCCTGCTCTCCGGAACAGACAAGGAGGCTACCTGGTTCAAAGGGGTGGGTGTTCCGTAATAGCTTACCCTTATGCCCTCAAACAGTGCAAGGGAAGCTCGACCGGTGCGGATCCTCTTAAATTCATTTTTTAGGGCATCAATCGACTCATCCATCCCCTCACGTGCATCATCACAGAGTGCATCAATCATCTTCTGATGCCTCCTTTATTCGAGTTCCAACATCTTCCCCGCAGACAACTCGCCTAAGATTCCCTTTTACTCTGAGGTTGAAGACAATGATAGGAAGCCCGTTATCCATTGCCAGGGAGATGGCAGTCGAATCCATAACCTTCAGTTTTTGCTTGAGGACTTCAAGATAGGTAACGTTATCCATTTTTTTTGCACGGGCATCCACGACCGGGTCAGCATCATAAATGCCGTCCACCTTGGTGGCCTTCAGGAGCACTTCTGCATCAATTTCCTGGGCCCTCAGGGCCGCTGCCGTGTCCGTCGTGAAATATGGGTTACCGGTCCCAGCAGCAAAGATCACGGCCCGCCCCTTTTCCAGATGCCTGATAGCCCGCCTGAGGATATACGGTTCAGCAACGGCACACATCTCGATAGCCGTCTGGACCCGGGTCTGAACACCCCTTTTTTCAAGAGCGTCCTGGAGAGCGATACTGTTGATCACAGTGGCTAACATGCCGATATGGTCCGCCGACGTGCGGTCCATACCATAGGAACTGGCTGCCACGCCGCGAAAGATATTCCCGCCACCAACAACCAGGGCGATCTGGACCCCAAGATCGTAAACTGATCGAACCTCGCCGGCGAGATAGCTAATCATCTCAGGGCTTATGCCATAACTTTGATCACCCATCAACGCCTCGCCGCTGAACTTAACCAGGATTCTTTTGTATTTTGGAGAAGACATATTAATGACTTCTATTCTCCCAATTGATAACGGACAAATCGTCTCACAGTGATGTTCTCACCCGTCTTTGTAATCATATCATGAATCAGGTCCTGTGTGGTGATGTCCGGGTCCCTAATATACTGCTGGTCCAGAAGGCACGACTCCTTATAGAACTTCTCCATTTTCCCCTGGACAATCTTATCGAGTATCTTTTCCCGTTTTCCCGTCTCTACAGCCTGTGCCCTGTAAATCTCTTCCTCGCGCTGTATCACTTGCTCAGGGATATCCTCTCTGCGGATGCCAAGGGGTTTGCTCGCCGCAATGTGCATGGCCAAATCCTTGACAAACGTCTTGAACTCATCGGTCTTGGCCACAAAATCGGTCTCGCAGTTCACTTCCACAAGGACACCTATCTTGCCGCCAGTGTGGATATATGAATGTATCAAACCCTCAGAGGTTTCCCGCCCGGCCCGCTTCAGGGCCGTGGCCAGTCCCTTCTTGCGCAGAAAATCGACAGCCTTTTCCATGTCTCCGTCTGCATCCTTCAGGGCCTCTTTGCAATTCAAAACGCCTGCATTTGTCCTTGTCCGTAATTCCTTAATCATCTGGGCACTGATTTCTGCCATCTACAACTCCTCTCGTACCTCATCACCTGCATCTTTATCGGTTTGGTCAGATGCGGGGGCTTCTCTTTTAATAATTTCCACAATGGGACCCTCTGAGCCATCAGCAGTGACGGCCCTTTCTCCTGGCTCGGCCACAGCCCCTGCTTCGACAGCCTCCTTGTCTGTCTCGGCCTGCAGACGCTCTTCCATACGCTCACGACCCTCGATGCAAGCGTCGGCTATTCGGGAAGTCATCAGTCGGATGGCCCTAATGGCGTCGTCATTGCCAGGTATAATATAGTCTATTTCGTCCGGATCACAATTGCTATCTACAATGGCCACAATAGGTATGCCAAGCCGTCTTGCTTCACGGACCGCAATGTTTTCATTCTTGGGATCCACAATAAACAAGGCCCCGGGCAGCCTTTCCATATTACCGATCCCCCCAAGGTTATTTTCAAGCTTTGCCCTTTCTTTGTCCAGTTTCAGTATCTCTTTCTTGGGAAAGCGATTGACACTTCCATCGGCAAAAATGCCTGTAAGATACTTGAGCCTTTCGATGCCTTTTTTTATGGTCTGAAAATTTGTGAGCATCCCTCCCAGCCAGCGGTTGTGCACATAGAACATCTCGCACCGGTTGGCCTCTTCATAGATGGAATCGCGTGCCTGTTTCTTGGTTCCTACAAAGAGAACCGATTTGCCATTTGCAACTGTGTCCACAACAAACTCGTAGGCCGTTTTGAACATCCTGACCGTTTGCTGCAAATCAATAATATAGATCCCGTTGCGGGCACCAAAAATGTAAGTTTTCATCTTGGGGTTCCACCGTCTGGTCTGGTGACCAAAATGGACACCCGACTCCAGCAACTGCTTCATGGTGATGTGAGACATGCTATCCTCCATTGTTTTCGGTTGTTCCGAGACCCTTCCAAAGGTCCTGTTCCTCCGCTCTTATCTTCCCCTCTTCCCACTTCTCGCGGCCCCAGCCCAGGGCAACGTCAAGGTAAGGCTTAACACACTGTTTTACAATGAAAATTGGCTCATTTCTAAAATCCCCCCTATCCCCCCGTGGAAGCGCGCCTAAGCTTGGCGGCATGATGCGGATGGTTTCAGTAATCCTTGAAAACCGTTATAAAAGGATTGGTGGGAGAGAGTTCCCTTCTTTTCTGCTGCCGTTGGCCGGCCCTTTCCCGTTTCTCTGTTTTTGATGTCTTTTCAGCGCCTTTATCAGGCTTCCAGGCACCTTCTCTCATGGACAGAGAAATTCGCCTCCTTTCCAGATCAACGTCTATGACTGTTGCCATGACCTGTTGCCGAACCTTGACCTCCCGGTGTGGATCCCTGACAAAGTGATTTGCCATTTGACTTATGTGAGCCAACCCATCCTGGTGAACGCCGATGTCCACGAACGCTCCAAAGGCAGTGACGTTCGTTACTATTCCCGGAAGCCTCATGCCTGGACGTAGATCTTCGATGTTGTGTACCCCTTTTGCAAAAGCGAAGTCTTCAAACTCCTTACGTGGATCACGGCCTGGTCTGGCAAGCTCGGCAAGGATGTCCTTAAGGGTGGGCATTCCCGCCTTGTCTGTCACATATTTGGAAAGATCTATTTGTCCCCGGCGTGTTTCGTCCTCAAGCAAATCCTGCACGGAACACCCCAGATCTTTGGCCATGGTTTCCACAACAGGATAGGATTCGGGATGGACTGCGCTGGCGTCAAGAGGGTTTTTGCCGTTTCTGATACGAAGAAATCCTGCGGCCTGTTGAAAGGCCTTTGGGCCAAGACGGGGCACATTCTTGAGTTCCTTTCTTGAGGAGAAGGGGCCGTGGTCGTTTCGATAGTCGATCATCTTTCTTGCCAGTTGTGGACCGAGACCGGAAATGTACGTCAGGAGCTGTTCACTGGCTGTATTGACCTCTACGCCAACGGCATTCACACAACTCACGACGATATCATCCAGGCTTCTTTTTAGGGCCTGTTGATTTACGTCGTGCTGATATTGTCCCACGCCGATGGACTTTGGGTCTATCTTCACCAGTTCCGCCAGGGGATCCATGAGCCGCCTTCCAATGGAAACGGCTCCGCGGAAGGTCACATCCAGGTCGGGGAACTCTTCCCTGGCGACCTCAGAGGCCGAATAGACAGATGCACCGCTTTCGTTGACCATGATCACCGGGATATCATGGGGCAGTGCGAGGCCCCGGAGGCCCTTCACAAAGGATTCCGTTTCCCGGCCGGCCGTACCGTTCCCCACGGCGATGGCCTCCACTTCGTAGGTCTTGCACAGTGTCGCCGACGTTGTCGCAGCAGTGGATCTGCTCTTTTCTGATCCAAAGGGATAGATGGTGTCGGTACAAAGCAGGTTGCCTTGACGATCCAGACACACGACCTTACAGCCCGTTCGGATACCTGGATCTATAGCCAACACTTTTTTTTGACCAAGGGGCGGGGCAAGCAGAAGCTCACGGAGATTGTCGGCAAAGATCTTGATGGCTTCTGTATCAGCCCGTTTTTTAGCAGATAGTCGTATCTGTGTTTCCATGGCATGTGAGAGAAGCCGGTTGAAACTGTCGTGCATAGCTGCTTTGACCTGCTCAGAGGCGGCACCGTTGCCCTTGACAAATAATGTCTCAAGCAAGGCCAATGGTTTGTCTTCGGGGGGCAAGACCCGGAGACCCAGAATCACCTCTGTTTCTCCGCGGAGCATGGCAAGGATCCTGTGGGAGGGCGCTGTAGCCACCGGCTCATCCCGGTCAAAATAGTCTCGGTACTTGCCGCCGTCGGCTTCCCTGCCAAAAATCACCTTTGTCTTGAAGACTCCTTTTTGCGCATAAAGTGCTCGCACTTTTTCACGGGCCTCTGCGTCTTCGTTCACCCACTCCGCGATGATGTCTCGAGCGCCGCTAAGGGCGTCCTCAACCGACTCAACGCCTTTTTCCGGGTCGACAAAGGGGCGAGCCTCCGTTAGCGGATCGGTGGTTTCCTCTTGCTCAAAGAGCACCTTGGCCAAAGGCTCGAGTCCTTTCTCCCGGGCCATGGTTGCCCGCGTGCGTCGCTTGGGCCGATACGGGAGATAGATATCCTCTAAGGCGGTGAGCGTTTCGGCGGCCACAATCTTTTTTTTGAGTTCGTCGGTTATCAGTTCCCTTTCCTCCAGGGACTTCAATATGCTTTGACGGCGTTTGTCCAATTCTTCTATCTGGGAGAGCCGATTGCGAATGGTTGTTATGGCTACCTCGTCTAGAGAGCCGGTCGCTTCCTTCCTGTAGCGGGCAATGAAGGGGACTGTGGCGCCTTCTTCCAAGAGCTGCGCCGTGGCCAGAACCTGACGAAGCTCAAGGGCGAGTTCCATGGCGATTGTGCTGATGTGCTTTTCGTTCATATTCCTCCTAAGGCATGGAGAGTTTAACAAAAAAGCTGAAGGATTGCCAACTTCAACGCGGAACTTTTTCACAGTGTCGGTTTTTTTTCAAGGGGCATATGAATACCTTTTTTCACGGCTGCACGATTTTAGTTGTCAAGTTCAGGTTACTGCATTATTATAAAAAATTTTAAAATAGGGTCTTGGTTTGCAGGTCACTATCGATGTTCCATGCTCGGCGCCGTGCCGCCCGGCCCGCCGCCGCCGCGTTTCATCGAGCACTAACTCTCCTGCGTTCAGAAATCCCCAAGAAAGCTACGGCACATAATCGGCCCAGCCGAGGCGGTGCCCCTAGTACGTCTCGGAATTTCTACAACGAGCTTTCCCGGATTGAACGCTATATAGGCGAGACTGTGCCCGAGCACGTAATCCCTGGGCTTGAACCCACGCGTTCGCTACGGCACATAACGGCGAAAAAGAAACTAATCATAGACTACCGCAGCAGTAAAGCAAGCCGACACGCGAGGTGGACGAGCTGAGTTGCTGCCTGTTTTGCCTTTAAGTACCCCCCTTACCTTGACGTTGCCTTGCTCCGTCAGGCTGGGTCTGGACTTTGCCCGATACCTGTGTCATAGTATCGGACAGCACCATTTAGCAGCCGGGCCATGCCCGGTACACAACAATGGATGCATTGTGCCTTCTACCTGGGTTGAGCGGTTCAACGTTCACGGTTCCCGGTTGAAGAGCCCCTGGCCCAGACCCTGGCCCAGACCGGGATTATAAGCTTAGTAGATTAATTTAAGCACGTCGCGCCAGGGCGGGCCGGGACTATATGGGCACCAAAATCATCTTGGGATGTCGCGCCCCTGGCCCAGACCGGGATGATAGGGACGGCACATCAATGCTAAAGCTGTCGCGCCAGGGCGGGCAGGGCAGGCCTAACTGGCTGTTAGCAAAAAGATGACGCGTCACTAAAGAAAGTTCACCGTTCAAAGTTCATAGGTTCAAAGCCTGCCCTGGCGCGACACGCTCGTGAGAGACTATCACGCTCACCAACCAGGTCTGGGCCAGGGGTTGTCAACCCTGAACCCTGAACCGTGAACCGTGAACCCTTGTAAAGTAGACTATAACCTTTGAACCCCTGGCCCAGACCGGGCTTTCCTGTCCCATTGCGTAGAAACTTCTGGCGCAGCATTCAATGAGATCGTGCCAAGAATGCATATCAAGTCGCGCCAGGGCAGGCTTGAACCCCTGGCCCAGACCCTGGCCCAGACCGGGATTATGAGCTTAGTAGATTAATTTAAGCACGTCGCGCCAGGGC
>DAOURD010000013.1:0-9561 GCA_030625295.1 Desulfobacterales bacterium
GGGGTTGGTAATTTAGCACCTTTCAACGGATTTGGCCCCATTTCGCTAGCACGCTCTGTCATCTTCTTCCCTGTTTCTGCAAACAACGGTGCTTCAGAAGCCGCGATATGAAAAAACTCGAGACGGTCACTCCCCAACCCGATCTCGTCTAACAGCTTCTTTGCATATTCAACTCTTTCCTGAGCCCTTAAATTTCCTTCCAGGAAATTACATGTGCCAGGCTCTCAAGCGCCTACAAATACGGCATCTGCCCCCGCCTCAAACGCTTTTAATATGTGGAGTATCTCCACCTTGCCCGTGCAAAGATAGAATACTACACGGACATTAGGGGGGTACTGAAGCCGTCCGACACCTGCTAAATCAGCAGCGCTGTATGCGCAGTAATTACAGAGCATGGCCACTACTCTTGGTTCATAATCGACCATTTCTTATTTCCCTTAATACACAGCCATCAATTTAGCAACGTACTGGTCATCCTTATAATGCATTACCTGGATTGCGCCCCTGGGGCATGCTACGGCGCAAGAACCACATCCCTGGCAGGCTCCTGGATCTATCTTTGCCACTCCGTTTTCATAATCGATTTCCGGGACTCCAAAAGGACATACCCTGACGCAGGTCAAACAGATGGCACAACGCTCAGGATCCACCACAGCAACAACGCCACCCACCATCCTCTCTTTGTTTGAGAGAATGGTACATGCCCTGGAGACCGTTGCCTTTGCCTGGGAGATGGCTTCATCAATCGATTTTGGTCCATGGGCCAATCCACAGAGAAATATGCCCGCACAGGCAAAATCTACAGGCCTGAGCTTTGCGTGGGCCTCCATGAAAAAGCCATCCTGGTTCATAGCCACCTTAAAGAGCTTGGAAAGTACATCATTATCGTCCCGAGGGACAATGGCAGAAGCCAGGGTTATAATATCGGCATCTATCTCCACAGGCATATTGATTACCTGATCCGTAACAGTCACCCTGAGTTTACCATTCGTTTTTTCAACCCTGGGTTTATCGTCCAGTTCATAACGTATAAAGTTAACACCCTTAGATCGCGCCTCTCTATATAGATCCTCCCTTTCCCCATAGGTCCTAATATCCCTGCATATGATATAGATATCCATATCAGGGTTTAATTCCTTCAGGGTCAATGCACTGTGGATGGAATGTGTGCAGCACACCCTGCTGCAATAAGGTCTGTCCGGTTCTCGAGAGCCAACACACTGGATAAAAACAGCGGTATTTACGTGTTTCAGCCTGTCGGTATCTTGCATGATTTCCTGATCGAGATCCAACGATAGCAAGATATTGGGATCTTCTCCATATAGATACTCTTCAGGTTTGTAACTCTCTCCCCCGTTGGCTATAATTACCGCACCATGACTCACCTCTGTCTCTTTGCCCTGCAGATCGACCAATTTGGATCTAAAATTCCCAATAATGCCATTTACCAGTTTGATCTTAGTCTGCAAATGTACTTCTACCAGAGGATGTTCATTGACCCTTTTAACGATTTCTTCAACATAAGCCTGTATGCTTTCACCTTTCCACGTAGTATGTAATCTAAGAGCCTGACCGCCCAGGCTCTCCTCCCTCTCTATCAAATATGCCTTAAATCCTTGATCAGCCAATCCCAGAGCCGCCGTCATACCGGCCACACCCCCACCAACTACCAGAGCTTCTTGGCAGATAGATTGGGGAATCTGATAAAGCTGTTCCAAGCGGGCAGCCCTGGCCACTGCCATACGCACCAGGTCTTTGCATTTCGCAGTTGCCCTGTCCGGTTCATGCATGTGTACCCAGGTACATTGATCCCGGATATTGGCCATCTCAAACAGATACGGATTAAGGCCACCTTCTCTGCATGTCTCTCTAAATAATGGCTCATGGGTCCTTGGGGTGCAGGAGGCTACCACCACCCTGGTCAACTGCCTTTCTATGATAACCTGTTTCATCTTTACCTGTGTATCTTCTGCACAAGTAAAGAGATTGTCTTCTGCATAATCCACATACGGAAGGGTTCTGGTATATTCCACGATCTCAGGGACATTAGCAACCCCGCCTATGTTAATACCGCAATGACAGATAAAGACACCTATTTTTATCGGTTCTTTGCTGACATCCCGTTCAGGGGGATACTCCTTTATCTTAATCCTGGTCCCTCTTACTTCTGCAAGGGCAGACGTAGACGAGGCTGCAGCGGCGCTTGCCTGGGCAACGGTCTCGGGGATATCCTTGGGAGCCTCAAAAGCGCCACACACGTAGATCCCCTGTCTTGATGTCTTGACGGGTTCAAAACTACTGGTGTCCACAAAATTGTAATGGTCCAGCTCAACACCGATTTTTTTAGCCAAATCAACGGTTTCCTGAGCTATATCGAGTCCGATTGATAAGACTACTATGTCAAAGTCCTCCCGGACAGTTCTTCCCGCCTCATCTGTATACCTGATCTTGAGTTCTCCGGGCTCATCCCCGGGCAGCACATTATTTATCCTGGATTTTATGAAACGGATGCCAGTCTCCTCTTTGGCACGATTAAAGTACCGCTCAAAATCCTTACCATGAGTACGCACATCTATGTAAAAGATAGCGGTGTCTAATGGTTCATGGGAGTGCTCTTTGGCTATCATGGCCTGTTTTATGGCATACGTGCAACACACACCCGAGCAATAGCCTTTGGCCCCTATCTGGGTATTCCTTGAACCCACGCACTGGATCCAGGCAATCTTTTTAGGCTCCTTTTCGTCAGATGGTCTTATAAGGTGCCCCCCATAAGGGCCAGATGCGCTAAGCAGCCGCTCAAATTCCAGGCTGGTAATAACATTAGGGAATTGGCTATACTGATAGGTATCGAAAACTCTGGGGTCGTAAGGATTAAAACCTGGGGCAAGGATGATCGATCCTGCATCGATATCTACAAAGCTGTCTGCCATATCATGATCTATGGCTTCGGCCTTACACGCCTCAACACATTGAAAACACTCACAGCACACACCGCAGTTAAGACACCTGTGTGCTTCACGTTGTGCCTCCTCTTCTGAAAAGCAAAGGTCCACCTCATCAAAGGAAGTTACCCTTTCCTGTGGCTCCAAATGCTTTGATTTTGCCCGGGGTTCTGTAGCAAGGCCCTCGGGAATCTCCGCCCAATCCTGGCCCAGGGGTTCCTGGACCGCTAACTGCTTGGCATAACTGGCCAGGTCCTCGCCATTGATGTAAAGATGAATAGCCTCTACTGCCTTGTGACCGGCTGCCACCGCTTCGATCACCGTTGCAGGGCCTGTGACTGCATCGCCAGCAGCAAACACATGGGGGATGGATGTCTGCATAGTGTGTTGGTTCACCACCAGTGTGTTGCGGCGGGTGACGTCCAAAGCGTCGCCATTCCTGGCCCAGCCTATGTCTATCTGCTGGCCAATAGCGGGAATAACCCCGTCGCAGTCCATCACAAACTCTGAGCCCTCCACAGGCACTGGCCGGCGCCTGCCACTTGCATCAGGAGGTCCGAGTTCGGTCCGCACGCACTCCAAACCGGTGACCCTTCCACCCTCACCCAAAACACGCACAGGTGCCGTCAGGTAGTGAAATTTGACCCCCTCGGCAAGGGCACCTTCGATTTCTTCCGAAAAAGCAGGGATCTCTTTTTCGCTACGCCGATAAGCAAGGGCAACCTCCTCACAGCCAAGCCGCCTGGCAACCCGGGCCGCGTCGATGGCCACGTTTCCCCCACCGATGATTACGACACGCCTGCCGGGCCGCTCCCGGCTGCCCAGATTTACGTCCCTCAAGAAATCAACCGCATTTATTACACCCTCGAACTCATCTTCGCCCTTGACGTTCGATTTCATGCCGAGGTGGGCGCCAATCGCAAGGAAAATAGCGCTGAAGCCGTCCCTTTTCAGGTCATCCAGGGTAAAGTCCATGCCAAGGCGCTTGCCAGTTTGCGTCTCTATTCCGAGTCCAAGAATGTAATTAATTTCCCGGTCCAATAACTCCGGAGGTAACCGGTAATCAGGGATGCCCACGCGAAGCATACCGCCCAGCACCGGAAGCGCTTCAAAGATAGTTATCTGGTACCCCATAAGCCTGAGATAGTACGCCACAGTCAGGCCAGCCGGGCCTGAACCAACCACTGCCACCTTTTCCGATCGCTCTACGATCTCCGGCAGCGGGAGCTCATCCAGATTCACCTGATCGGCCGCAAAACGCTTCAAATCTCTAATGGCAATGGGTTCATCCACATCCGCCCTTCGGCATTGAAATTCGCACGGATGGGGGCAGACTCGCCCCAGGACCCCTGGCAAAGGCAGGCGCTCCCTGATCAACTGAATAGCCTCTCGGTATTTGCCAGCACCAATGAGCTGGACATAGCCTTGTACATTGATGCCCGCTGGACAAGTATTTCCGCAAGGTGGTCTGTCTTTCTTAATAATGGCATTGACCATGGGAACGCCTTGAGGATAAGATAGATAGGTAGCTTTTCTGAGCCCCAGACCCATGTTGAATTCATCCGGAATACTCACAGGGCAGACTTTAGCACAATCTCCACATCCGGTGCATTTATCAGGGTCTATATAGCGGGCGTGTTGATGTATCTTGACCTTGAAGTCGCCTTCATTTCCGGAAATGCTCTCAACCTCGGAAAGGGTCAATATCTCGATATTTAGGTGTCGGCCGCATTCCACCAATTTTGGCCCCATGATACACATGGAACAATCATTCGTGGGGAATGTCTTGTCCAACTGGGCCATGCGGCCGCCAATACACGATGATTTTTCAACCAGGTATACATAAAAGCCAGATTCTGCAAGATCAAGGGCGGACTGCATCCCTCCGATACCGCCCCCTACGATCATGACTGCGCCAACACGCTCATTGGTTTGTTCAGAATTCATCTTGGCTCCTGGCAAAGTGAGTCAGGCTCGAACTTAGCTCCGCAATTGGCATGTTCAGAATGATGGCCATCGTTGCAATTGCGAGCAAAGGTTATATGTATCAGTTAACCAGCGTGATCTCCTTTATACTAAATTTCGGATTGTGTCAACACGTATTTGGAATGTTTTTTTTTGATATTATCAAGCCTAAAAAAGGAAGTGAAGCGCAAGGATAGACTCAGTTTTTGTTTGACACCGTCTGTGACATCTGATAACTGACCATTTATTATTATAAGTTCCGATTAACCCCATTATTCCACCATGAGCGCAAGCTTCACTTCGTGTCCATTATTCCATCATTCCAATTGCGAAGCGGAGCTAAGTTCAGTAATAAGCTACGATTTTCCGCTGTAGGCGGATAGAAGTTACGAGAAATATCAACGTATCAAGGGAGGTAAATCCTAATGGCAGAAGAAGCAATAGAACTGGGTATAATACAGTGTGACTTCAAGAAGAAGGCTATGGAAGCCATACCGGGAGGGGGTAACCTGGACATGTGTTTCGCCTGCGGCACCTGTGTTTCAGGCTGTCCTGCCACGGGCCTTGCAGACATGGACCCCAGAAAGTTTCTGAGAATGATTCTTCTGGGTCTGGATGAAGAGGCAACGAAGTCCCCATGGGTCTGGATGTGTACCGGGTGCCAGCGTTGCATCTATGCCTGTCCCATGGAGATTGATATCCCCCGTTTGGTCTACCTGGCGCGGGCGAGCTGGCCGCGTGAAGAGCGGCCCAAGGGTATCCGCGGTTCGTGCGACATGGCACTCAAAAACGACAGTGGCAGTGCCATGGGGGCATCTCCCGAGGACTTTACATTTGTCGTAGAAGATGTGCTGGAAGAGGTGAAAGATACCCAGAAAGGCTGGGAGGAACTCCAGGCCCCCGTAGACAAGAAGGGAGCTCATTTCTTCTTGAATCAAAATTCCAGGGAACCGGTGACCGAACCGGATGAGCTGATCCCGCTCTGGAAGATTCTTCACACTGTGGGCGTAGACTGGACGTACGGCAGTAAGGGTTGGGCAGGAGAAAATTACTGCATGTTCCTTGCCGACGACAAAGCCTGGGAGCATGTCACACGTACAAGTATCACGCATGCCCAGGAGCTTGGGTGCAAGATCTATCTTAATACAGAATGAGGGCACGTGACCTTTTCAGTCCTGGAAGGACTGAGAAAATTCAATATCCCTTGTGAAATGGAAGTTGCGAGTATGTATCAATATTATGCTAAATGGATCCGTGAAGGAAAGCTTCCTGTCAACTCTGACTGGAACAAGGACCTGAAGCTCAAGTTCACGGTCCAGGATCCGTGTCAGATCATACGCAAGGCTTACGGAGATCCGGTGGCAGACGATCTGCGGTATGTGGTGAAATCCCTTGTGGGGGAAGAGAATTTTGTCGAAATGTGGCCCAACAAGTCCAACAACTTCTGCTGCGGCGGTGGCGGCGGTTTCCTCCAATCTGGGTTTACTGAAGAACGTCGTAAGTATGGTGAGATCAAGCTCAACCAGATCCTGGCCACAAAGGCCGATTATTGCATTGCTGCATGCCATAATTGCCATGCCCAGATCCACGATCTAAGCGAGCTGTCTGGTAAACACTTCCCGGTCGTCCATTTGTGGACCCTGATCTGCCTGTCGCTCGGGATTCTGGGGCCAAATGAGCGTGAGTATCTCGGAGACGAGTTGAAAGAAGTCAACATGCCCGAAGAATAATATGTACTAGCGGAAAAAATGCAATAAAAAGTCCCGTCTGCTGGCAGGCGGGACTTTTTTTGTTCAAGCTCGAAACCACATCGTGTGAGCGCTTACAATATGCCATCACTTTAGTCGATGGTCACCTTTTTTGTTACCTTTTTCCAAAGCTGATTCCAGCGGGATGCAGGTCCTTCTGTTTCGCCAAAAGGAACATACCAAAGTTCCACATCAATATCCATCTCCTTAAAAAGAGGTTTCCCATAAATTTCTTTCCCTCGTTCTATGTTTTCATGTGGGAATGGAATCTCGAAAGTCTCCACTATCGTGCGCTGAGGCGGAAGGGCAGTATCACGAATTAGGCCGGCCTTTTCGTACGGTCCTCGGCCCATCTCTTTACCACAGGCCATTTTCCCAGGAGCAGGCATATAGATTTTTGAACTTCTAGAGACTTCCTTACCATCAGGGGTCTTTGCGATCACGTCCAGGATCATCCGGTTTGGAGTCGGTCAGCCATCCGGGATTCCGTGCCCCGTTTTGTTAGTTATCTCTACCCTGACCACTGCCAGAGGGGTCACACCCTCCGCCTTATTTTTTCGCCAATAATAGCCAAAGGCATCAGCCTCAAACCTCACAGCCGCCTCGGCCATGTCCGGATCCCGGTAGGCGGGGATTACATGACCCTTATTGAATTTTCTCATATGGCAAAACTGGCATGATTCGTGACCACCTTCGGCGACATAGGCAAATAAATAGCTTCCATAGGCTGTTGCACACTGTGAGGGCTGTTCAAACTCGAAGTTCGGCCCAAGGCCATGACATTGCCCGCAGAAGATGGACTCATGTAGAATCTCGCTCTTTTTCATGATCGGGTAGTTCTCGTCCTCGTGCTCCCCGTCCTGTGTTCCATAAACGGCATCCTTTTGTGGGAAGCCTTGAGCCCACTTGTGAGTGATAGCCTTCGTCTGGTGGCAGATCAGGCAGTTGATGTTAATCTTCTTGAGCTTTTCTACACTCTCTTTTCTGATTTTTTTATCCCAAAGGCCAAATACTGCCCTTACAATCTCCTGTGCAACATCATCCGTGGCCTCTTCGAGCTGTGGCAAATGACACTTGGCACATAGCATGAGATGCTTTAGCTTGACATCCTTCGGCTTCTTGACCCCAGAATAGGGCCATGTCATCAGGCCTTTTGTAATGCTGGTCCCTATGGTGGCAGCCGTTCTGGCGCCGACTCCAAATATGGATTTGGAATGGGCGGACTCTTCCCATTCTTCATAGATTTCCTCGTGGCATTCCTTACAGGAACTCACGTCATATCTTGCTGCCAGTTCGTCAATGGTCTTTGCCTTGTTTTTTCCTGGATCTGCATTTGCGTCTTGACATAACATCATGAACGGCAATCCAAAACAGGCGAACACCAAAACTGATTTTAAGAATCTCATAAATCCTCCATTTTACAATAGACGTCCCCCAAAGGTTCCTTTCCTTTCTATTTTGGCAAGATTCCTTCTAAACGCTTTTTTACGTAGGTTATGGCTGTTTCTAATTCTCCCTGAGAAACCTTCTTTACTCCTGCTATCGATCTTTCCACTGCTCCCTCGCCCAGATGAAGTACCTTGGCGACATAAAATGTGTCTATTTCGCCATCTTCTGCCAAAACGCCGCAGCCTCCGGCTGTGCCTAAGAACTCATCTTTGCAAAAAATTGGCACAACAAACTTGGTAAGACCAACATCACATTCTGCTACAGCCGGTTCTTTGTTCTCTTGAGAGAGCTTGGCCAAATACTGCTGCACAGACACACAGATTGCCCGACTTTCCTCCCCTCTCCTGACCTTCGCGCAAATTTCATTGGCGCAGTGAGAACTCGCCGCGATCAGAAAGCTTTCCTTATCATTGACCCCTCCATTTATGCCAAACCGCTTATGAATATCTTCTGCCAACTTTTTCCAAACTTCTACAGGCAAAACATCTACCAGTTCCATCTATACACCTCCTCAAGTCAAGACCCTCAGACAGCCCCTCCCCCTCCGACGCGTAGTCCGTCACGGTGGGACTATACCCCAATCACAAACCAAGTCTCTATCCCTTATCCCTTTCTATGCCTTGTTCTTGCCAGGCCTTTTAGCATTGCTGGTGAAGGTTCGTGGTGACTTCTCAAAAAGTCCAGGTACTTGTTGATCCCCCCTCACCCAAACCCTCTCCCCCCGTGGGGGAGAGGGTTTGGGTGAGGGGGTAAGCCTGAAGTTATTGAGAAGTGAAGGTCCGTGCCGCCAATATTTCTAACAGGCGTGAGAACTCATCTGACGTTAATATTACGGGCGCCATTTGTGCGTTCTTGCTGATTTGTCTTGGATTTTCCAGACATTTTTTTAGGGGCTTGGAAGACCACTGCTCCTTGTCGCCGTAAGTTTTCGGATAATATTCTGAAAAGAGCCCTGAGAGATTCGGACCTATAGCTCCTTTCCCCAGCCCCCCGAACCGGGTCGTCAACACCCTGTGACAAGAACCGCAGTGCCTCACAAAAACGTTCTCTTCAGCCTGTTTCTTGTTTTCAAAATGAATCACTAGCGGTATTTCTCCAGCTTCCGGTTCCGTCCGGGCGGCCTGGGCCAGGATTGCGTTGACTAGCTCTATTATGTGCGTTTCTTTGAAACAGAAATTGGGCATGAAGAGCACAGGTGTCTTTATGGCATCGAAAAGTTTTTGCGGCCTGGCGGCACCGAGTACCCTGTCAAGATTTGTGGCAAGGCGGTTCCCCTTTGCGCCGGTAACATGGCATCTCCTGCAACCGGAAGTCTCAACAAGCTTCCCGCCCCGCTTTACCACCGGGCTGCCTTCCATCGTAAAGTCCGCGTATTTGGCCAGGATCAGGTCGTGATGGGCAATCGAGATTCTGTCTGTCCCGGGGTTACCCCTATGGCAGCTTACACATGCCCCTTT
>DAOURD010000202.1:0-4272 GCA_030625295.1 Desulfobacterales bacterium
GTAGTAGCATTATTCTTACATACACGATTCAAGACCTGACACCAAACTTACATTAGTTAATAGTTTAGGCTTGCCCGCCGGCCTTCTGGCGAGTTTGACCCCATTATCATAACTAATCATTTTCTCAGCTTCCCAGGGAAATGTCAAAAATTCCAGTGAACCCCATTTAACCCGGTTGGCATCGTTCAAGGTGTTCGCAAGGGCTAATGGGAAAAGAGAAGGGGCAGTCTGTCCGCCAGAATAAACCCCTCCCGGGTCGGAATGATCCGGTCTCCCTGAAGGGTCACGAGGCCCGCTGATCGGATTTCCCTGAGGGTCCTGTCTGAATCGGGGCTGCCTTCAATGAGTTTCCTTTTGACGCCCTCCCTTGTTCGAAAACCCAGGAACAGGGATTCAAGCCGGGCCTGCTCCTCCGTGAGTCTTTCACGGTCTTCAACAGGCCTTCTCCCACAGTCAAGGGCATGACAGTATCCGTCAACGGATCGCAGGTTCCACCACCGGAGGCCCTTCAGAAAAGAGTGGGCCGACGGCCCGAGCCCCAAATAGGGGACATGGCGCCAGTACTTGATATTGTGCCTGGACATGGTCTTCTCTTCCCTGGCAAAGTTGGAAATCTCGTAATGGACATATCCATTCTCTTCCAGATAGGCGGACGTCAGGAGGAAAAAGGCCCTTTCCCGCTCCTCACCGGGGGCTTGAATGCGTCCCTGTCTGAGCATCCTGTAAAAGGGCGTCCCCTCGGAGATGGTCATTTGGTAGCAGGAGATGTGGGCCGGATTGTACCCTACGATTCGTCTCAGGGTGGCCATCCAGACCGATTCATCCTGGCCGGGCAAGGCGTACATCAGATCAATGCCCAGGTTTGTATAGCCGGAGACCTGGATCACTTCTATGGCCTCTTCGGCCTGTTTTGCGCTGTGTCGTCTTTGAAGAAATTGCAACTCTTTCTCATTCAAGGACTGTACCCCGAGACTGATCCGGTTGAACCCGAGGTCCCGAAGCAGGGCCGTTTTCTCTTTGGTAATATCGTCCGGATTGGCCTCAATGGTGATCTCCGGGTCCCGTGAGAAGGAAAAATCCTGAAAAAGGGCCCCCATTAACCAGGTCAATTCCCTGGATCCGAGGATTGTAGGTGTTCCGCCGCCCAGATAGAGGGAGTCAAAGGCTCCAAAACGGTCCCTGTAGATGAGTACTTCCCGTTGAAGGGCATCCAGCCACGCCGGGACCAGGGAAAGGGAGGTAACGGAATAGAAATCACAATAGGGGCATTTTGTCCGGCAGAACGGGACATGGACATACAGGCCCGGCCGGTCCATCTCACTCCTCTTCCGATTTCAGGACCGCCACAAAGGCCTTCTGCGGGATCATAACCGAACCGACAATCTTCATCCGTTTTTTTCCTTTTTTCTGTTTTTCCAGGAGCTTTCGTTTCCGGGTGATATCCCCGCCATAGCACTTGGCCGTTACATCCTTGCGAAAGGGGGAGACGGTGGACCGGGAAATAATCTTCCCGCCGATGGCACCCTGTATGGCGATCTTGAATTGATGCCTGGGAATTTCGTCCTTGAGCCGGTCGCATGCCCGCACGCCCCAATCCCTGGCCCGATTCTTGTGGACGATAATGGACAGGGCGTCGACCTTTTCACCGTTGACCAGGATATCCAGTTTCACCAGATCACTCTCGCGGTAACCGATGAAGTCGTAGTCAAAGGATCCGTATCCCTGGGTAATGGTCTTAAGCCTGTCATAGAAATCCACAATGACCTCTGCAAGGGGCATGTCGAAGCGGATCTCGATCCGCCCGGTGGAAGGATAGGTGAATCGGGAATTCTTGCCCCGGCGATCCAGACAGAGCTTCATGACCGCCCCCATATAGCGCTCCGGAACCAGGATGCTTGCCTGAATGAACGGCTCTTCAGAGCCCCTGATGACAACGGGATCGGGGTAATACTGGGGGTTGTCTACCGAAAGGCAATGGCCATCCTCCAGGGTGAAACGGTACTGGACGCTCGGAACGGTCATGATAAAGGACTGATCATATTCCCGTTCAAGCCTCTGCTGCACAATCTCCAGATGGAGGAGTCCGAGAAAACCGCATCGAAATCCCTGGCCCAGGGCTGCGGATGAATCTTTCTCATAGGTCAGGGCCGCATCATTGAGTTTGTATTTCTCCAGTGCCTCTGCAAGCGCGTGATAGTCGTCGGAGGCAATGGGGTATATGGAAGAAAAGACGACAGGCTTGGCCTCCTGGAAGCCTGGGAGGGCCGTGGGTGCGGGCCGGCCGTCCAGGGTAATCGTGTCCCCAACGCGGGTGTCACTCACAGTCTTTATGCCAGCCATGAGATAACCTACGTCTCCGGCAGAAAGCCTGTCACGGGGTTCCCTGTTCAGGCGAAAGCATCCTACCTCCTCCACTCTATAAGCGGCGCCTTTAGACATCAGACGGATGATGTCCCCTGGGCACAGGGTCCCGTCAAAGACCCGGCAGCTGATAATGACCCCCCGGAAGAGATCATAGTCTGCATCAAAGATCAAGGCGGTCAGAGGATTATCTTCTTTCCCGGCAGGAGGGGGGATCCGGTTCACAATGGCCTCGAAAACGGCCTCAATGCCGGTCCCTTCCTTGGCGGAGCACAGGATTATTTGGTCCGAATCCAGACCCAGTTCGTTTTCAATCTCATCCTTGACCCGGTCCACATCTGCGGAAGGGAGGTCGATCTTGTTGATGACCGGAATGATGGCCAGATCATGCTCCATGGCCAGATAAAGATTTGCAAGGGTCTGGGCCTGGATGCCCTGGGAGGCGTCCACGAGGAGCAGCACCCCTTCACATGAGGCCAGGGACCGGCTGACCTCGTAGGAAAAATCCACGTGCCCCGGCGTATCGATCAAGTTGAGATCGTATTCCTGGCCGCTCCTGTCGGTATAGGGGAGGGTCACGGTCTGGCTCTTGATCGTAATACCCCTTTCCCTTTCCAGGTCCATGGTGTCCAGTATCTGATCCCGGAATTCCCGTTCACTGACCAGGCCGGTATATTGAATAAGACGATCGGCCAGGGTGGATTTACCGTGATCGATGTGAGCGATGATGCTGAAATTTCTTATCTGAGTCATGTCCGTTAGGTTCAACCGTTGGCAAGGAACGGCCTTCCTTTGTGAAAACTTATGCCCATGCCCAGGTCGATTTGATCATATCACTCCTCCAGGAGCGTCATTCAAAAAAGGGATGAATACCCTTTATCTTTGAAACATAATAAATTGTCAATAAAATACCAAAATTGGTAGTGTCCTAATTTAATAAGTCAACCGGATCTCTCCTGATTAGCTGGAAGTATTGCTTTTCAGTCATTAGTCGAGGTGCGACCCTCAATCTTCAGATGGGACACCAACTCACTTGAGCCACAGAAAATCCGAAAAACTGACTTGACCTGGTCAGTTTCATGCCTAACTTACATGAGTTAACAATTTAAATCAAAGGAGGCTCTCATGGAAAAAGTTGAAAACGGTATATTTGTCAGTGTGGATTACAAGGGAACACTTCAAAACGGAGAGGTATTCGATACAGGCAGCGGTCAGCCCCTTGAAGTACAGATTGGCGCAGGCAAGGTGATAAAGGGGTTTGAGGAGGCGCTTCTTGGGATGTCGTTGAACGAAAAAAAGAGCTTCACCATTGAGCCGGAAGATGCCTACGGGCAAAGAGACGAAAGCCTTAAGCGCGTATTTGCCAGGGCAGAGGTTCCTCCTGAAATAGATCTCCAGGTTGGCCAGATAGTTGGCATTCGCTCCCAGGAAGGGCAGCAGATCCTGGCTAGCATTGTCCAGGTGGATGATGAAAATGTGACTGCGGACATGAACCACCCCTTAGCCGGGGAGGTGTTGCACTTTGAAATCGAGGTGGTAGGCATCAGCAGCACGCCGACTCAGGATCCGAACGAGTGAGGCCAGGGCTGAGACTGTTCTTCATGCGGTTGCTAGCAGGGACACGAATTGCCATGGGACCTGGGTATGGACAGAGCACAACACAATATATATGAGTATGAGCTTCCCGGAGGCTGGAAAGTGCTTGTCGGTAAGAGCGATGAGGACAACGACTTCCTGAGCCTCAAGGCAGCACACCCAAACGACTACTGGTTTCACGTGCGGGCCATTCCAGGAAGCCACGTGATCCTCAGGGCAAGGCCTGATGAAGATCCCGACTGTGAGACCCTCAAGCGTGCAGCCGCAGTTGACCCCATTAATAGGAAAGCGGCAAAAGCGGCTTCACGCGTTAGG
>DAOURD010000082.1:0-5951 GCA_030625295.1 Desulfobacterales bacterium
GAGGTTCAGGGTTCAGGGTTAAAAGAAACCGTGAACGGATACCCTTTACCGTACGTACAACCAGACAAGATTCACCACGGATAGGGTCAGCCCCATGGCCCATACGTAGCCGAGCATCCATCGCCAGTTCATGCGGGCCGAAACGTTATCGATCACGATTTCCAGAAAATACGTTGTCGCTACAATTATGATCATGCCTATCCAGCTCGTGGCCCAAAACAGGGAGCAAAGGCCAAGGATCAGCACGACCTCAAACCAGTGGCCGATCTCGGTGAGAGCCAGGAAAGGCCCGGAATAGTCAGTGAGCAACCCTTTGACGAGCTCCTGGTGGCCGTGATGCGAGGTGGACAAATCAAAAGGCGATTTGCGAAGCTTGATGGTGAGGGCGTAACCGAGAACCACGAACAGAAACGGGAGCTTCAGAAGAAGCGGCTCATTCCAGGCGTAGACCTGTCCGATCTTGAAGCTGCCTGTCTCAAGATAGATGCCTACGGTGACGAGGACAAGCAACGGCTCGTAAGAGAGAATCTGTAAAAGCTCACGTTGGGCACCGACCTGGCTGTAAGGCGAGGTCGAGGAAAGAGCCCCGATGACCAAAAAGACCGCGCCTACGGCCTGAATGAATAAGATGAGTAAAAGGTCGGATTGCAGGAAAAAAAGAACTACCGAGATGGCGGTTGCCGCCAGGTAGCAGTACGCGCAAAACGCCTGCCAGACGTTGACGACCGTCTTTTCCTTCCCCAGGAGCTTGACCACATCATAAAACGGTTGCACAACGGGCGGGCCCACGCGGGCCTGAAAGCGGGCGGTGAGAATCCTGTCCAGGCCGTTTATGAGACCCCCCACCAGGGGGGCGGCGACAAGGCCGGCGAGGATGAGAGCGCAGGTGTTGATCATAACGCTCCTCCCACCAGGAGGGTTAGCAGCACTGCCGCGCCGAGGTTGATCCAGGTAGTCAGCCTTTCCTCACCAAATATAGACGAGAGATAGTAGTTTCTGGCTTCAGCTTTCACGAGCCGGTTCATAGGCCCCCTGAAAACGCCAGGTTCGGCTGTCTGCAAGCCGCTCAAGTATGGTGCGATGATGCGTGCGCGCGCCGCCCTTCTCACCGCCCAGATGGAGATGACGAACCCGAGAGTCGCGACCAGACAGAGCGGCAAAACCGGGAACACCCCAAAGGAATTCTCCAGAATCCCGACATGCACCGTGTAAGGCGGAACATAGTTTCCATTCAAGGCAGGGATGATCATCCGCGAATAGAGCCACGGCGAGGCAATGCTCAGGATTCCCCCGGCCGCGCAGAGCGAGGCCAGGGCACTCCAGGTCAGCAACGGTTGCCTCTCCGGCCTGAACCTCCCCGCGAACGGGTCGCTCATCAGGGTACCGGCCCACCGGGCCCAGTACATGACTGTCAGCGCACTGCCCACGGCGATCATGATGATCACATAAAGGTTCCTGGCGGCCGCTTCCATGGCCATCCATTTGCCCAAGAGCACGCCAAAGGGTGGCATGATCATCATAATGACGCCCATGACGGTGATCAGGGCCGTCAGGGGCATCTGGGCATACAGGCCGCGCATATCCTCGATATCGCGGCTTTCAATATGTTGCTCTATGGTTCCCACACAGAGAAAGAGAAGCGCCTTGATCACGGCGTGAAAGATGATAAGCAAAATCGCGGCAGTGATGGCTTCAGAGGTATTCAGTCCCGCGCAGGCGAAGATTAGACCTAAGTTGCTGATGGTGGAATAGGCCAGAACCTTCTTGCCGTTGCTCTGCCCGACTGCCAGCGCGGCTGCGGCCAGAAAGGTAAACCCGCCGAACAGGGCTACGCACTGGCTCAAAAAGGTTCCGTTCATAGCCGGGGCGAGCCGAAGAACCAGATATACGCCGACTTTGACCATGGTGCTCGAGTGCAGAAGGGCCGAGACAGGCGTCGGAGCGACCATAGCACCCAACAGCCAGCCCTGGAAAGGAAACTGGGCGGCCTTGGTGAAGGCCGCAAAGCAAAGGAGCGCGAGCGCCAGAAGACAGAGTCCGGCCGCCGGACTGGTGTGAACAATTTGCTGCATGTCCAGAGCGCCCATTTCTTTGTAGATCAAGACCAGAGCCACGATGAAGGCCGCACCCCCAAGGCTGTTCATCCACAAAGCCCGCACCGCATTTTTTATGGCGGTCTCGGTCCCGTCGTGAGCGATGAGTAAGAACGAGCAGAGGGTGGTTACCTCGAAGAAAAAATAGAAAAACACCATGTCGTTGGATAGAACCAGGCCGTTCATGGCGCCCAAAAAGAGTATCATGACGAAAAAAAACCGGTGCTGCCGGGACTTTTTCAGATCCAGGTGCTCCTCGTGGTTTTTCATGTACGGGATGGCCTGAACGCAGATGATAGAGCCCACGATGGAAATGATCAGGACCATAATGAGTGTGAGATTGTCGCAATACATAGTTGGAGAAGCAGCGTCATCTCTGATCAGGAAAAACTCGAGATAGGCCATGAGTACGATCTGGAAAAGGGCCAGGATTTTTATCACAAGGCTGTGGTGTTTGAACCCGAAATACAAGATAAGAAACAGCAGGAAGAAATCCGCGGCCAGGATGATGTCATGGACACCCACGCCAAAAAGGGCTTTCGGCGAAAAGGCGAAAGGGACACGGGGGATAAGCAACAATGCGCTTGCGGCCATAAGGAAGCCTGTGGCCAGAACGATAAAAGACCGAACCGCACCGGATCGTATCAAATAAGAGCATATAGCCGCCAGAAAAGGTAAAACAATGAGGACGAAAATAAGCTCTTCCACTATTATAATATTCCACTCGTTCGTGACCAAAGACAAAGCCCTTCACGGATTATCCTGAATGGCCACAAATATCAAGGCGAGTCTCCTTTAACCGAAGTTTCTATCCTAAGGCGATATTTTTCGATTTTGGACAGGAGGGTGGGCCGGGAAACTCCTAATAGTTCGGCTGCACGGGTGCGGTTGCCGGAAGTGATCTCCAGGGCTTCAGTGATTAGCACTGCGGCTAAGTGGTCCATCAGGGAGTTAAACGTATTCTTTGCAGTGCCGGAGGTGAGTGTTTCGCGAACCCATTGACGGATCGCCTCATTCGCGCTGCTGTCTGCCCCCACTGAGACACGCTCGCGCCCCATGGCCTGGGCCATATCCTCCAGACTGATGGGGCCGCCTCGGTTGAAGATCAATGCCTTTTGGATTGTATTGGACAGTTCTCGGACATTACCCGGCCAATGATGACCTCTAAGAAAGGTCGTGGCCTTCTTGGTTATTCCCGGATTGTCAGCGTTCATCTCTTTTGAGAAGCGGGCAAGGAAGTAATCGGCAAGAAGAGGAATATCGTCGAACCGATCGCGCAGTGGAGGAAGCCGGAGGGTGACCACCTTGAGGCGATAATAGAGATCCTCCCGGAACCGGCCCTCAGTTAAGGCCGCTTCCAGGTCCCGGTTGGTGGCCGCAATCATTCGTACGTCCACCGGGATGGGCTCGCGGCCGCCGAGGCGTTCTATACTCTTTTCCTGGAGCAGGCGCAGGATCTTGGCCTGGATGCTGAAGGGCATGTCGCCGATTTCATCAAGGAACACCGTCCCGCTGTGGGCTTGCTGGATCTTCCCCACACGGCGGCTCACCGCACCGGTGAAGGCCCCTTTTTCATATCCGAACAGCTCACTTTCCAGCAGGGTCTCGGGAATGGCCACGCAGTTGATCACAAGAAAAGGTTTATCTGGCCGGAGACTGTGCTGATATATTGCACGAGCCACCAGCTCCTTGCCGGTGCCAGACTCGCCACGGATAAGTACCGTGGCGTCAGTAGGAGCTACCCGGCCAATGGCCTTGTAGACTTCCTGCATGGCCTTACTTCGACCAATAATTGCTTCGGCAGAGCCCGCCTCCGGGACTGCGTCTATCTCCACCCTTGCGCGCATGAATCGACCCGCTTCGAGGGCCTGGTCAATCAAGGTCAAGATGTCGGGGATCTCGAATGGCTTTAGCACATACTCGAAGGCACCCAACTTGGTGGCCTGGATGGCAGTCTCAGTAGTGCCAAAGGCCGTCATCACTATCACGGGAAGCCTGGGCTCTATTTCGCGTATTTCCCGAAAGGTCTCAAGTCCACTCATTCCAGGCAAACGCACATCCATGACGACTATGTCGGGCGCGCACTCACGAATCATAGCAATGGCCGTCTCGCCTTTAGGCGCGGTGCGTATGGTGTGGCCTTCTTCGGTCAAGAGTTTGTCGAAGCTTTGCCGCAACTGGGCATCGTCATCAACGATCAGGATCTCACCCAATACTGTTTCTCCTTGCATGGAAGGGTAATGGTGAAGGTTGCTCCCTTGCCTCTATGAGATCTGAGATTCAGCCAGCCGCCGTGGTCTTCGACGATTCGTGCGGCGATGCTCAGGCCGAGCCCCGTGCCTTCCTCTTTGGTGCTAAAAAATGGCTCAAACAACTTGTCCTGGATAGTTTCAGGCACCCCCGGGCCGTTGTCTGTCACCTGGATGACCACTACGCTGCCCAGTGGTTCGATAATGCCCTCTTGCTCGGATATTACAATCCGGCCACCTCCTCCCATGGCTTCGCATGCGTTAACCAGCAGGTTGACCAGGACTTCTTTCAACTGCTCCGGATCTGCCGCTATCTCGGGAAGCCGGCGTTGGCGTTCAAGCTTGACGTCAGCACCGTACGATTCGAGGCGGTGCCGGAGAAGCTGGAGGGCCATGTCCACTACATCCGAAGGACTCACTTTCTGCATCTTGAGTTTGGGCGGCCGGGAAAACTCGAGGAAATTCTGAACGATGTTATCAATGTGGCGGATTTCTTCCGAAATAACGTCGAAGTCCTCTTTCTGGGTTTCAGACAAATCCATCGTCCGCCCCATGGAAAAGAGTCGCATCTTCACTGATGTCAAAGGATTCCGGATGCTGTGTGCCATCCCTGCCGCCAGCCTGCCTACAAGGACCAACTTTCCGGACTGCAAGAGATGCTCCTGGCTCCGTTCTAGCTGAATCTTGGTTTGGCCCATGTCTTCCATCAGGCTGTGAACACGGCGGCTTACGGCCTTGACTTCATCCCCGGATGCCACGGCACTTCCGGCTCCATCTCCATCCAACGCCAGCCTGCGAAGCGGATTCAGGACTTGTCTCATCAGAACAAAGGCCAATAGCACACCGAGAAGAATAGCCGTCCAAATGGTTGTGCCCGCAATGAGCCTGAGCTGCCCGGCCTGGGCGTCGCTCTTGGTCCGGGCGATGCTAATCCTCCTATTGTGAACATCCCTGTAATCCTCGCACAGGTCGAGGACCTTGAAGAAGTGGCTGCGCACCTTCCAGTGGAGCTCGGCCCCCACTTCCCGCTTTCCAACCTTGTACAAGGCAATCACCCGGTCCTTGCCTCTTATGTGCTCAGTATATTCCGACTCGATTTTATCAATGGTCTCTCTGTCAGTTGCCGTGCGAGCAAGTTCTCGGACCTCCTTTAGCCCTTCCTTGAATGCCTGGCGGTACTCTCCCAACTTTTCGAGCCACTCTGGGTCGCCACTCAGGAAGTAATAGGAGACAAACCCCTTCTGGTTCACCAGAGCGTTGTCCAAGGATTCGGCAGCCTGAAGTGCAGCCAGGTCCTTATCGATGATCCCCTTCAAAAGGGAGTCTGTCTGATAGGTGTGCCACATCATGACGGACCCGCCAGCCGACGTGATGGCAACCAGGGCGGCCAGAATCAAGAACAGACGGACGCGTAGACTAATTCGGTTCGACATTCTCAAAATATCAAGAAACGGAGTGGGGGACAGAGCCCCCATAAGCGCTAAGTTATTTTGTAAACATTCACAGGTTGCATTTATGCCATACGGGGTTGTTTTGAAAGATGAACATCGAACATCGAACATATTAAAAGATGAACGTCCAACCCTGGCCCAGACCGGGATTTGTCAGC
>DAOURD010000141.1:0-4990 GCA_030625295.1 Desulfobacterales bacterium
AATGCGGGGCCCGAGGTCTCAGGGCCATCATGGAATCGGGCATGCTTGACATTATGTATGAGATTCCTTCTATGAATGCCGTCAAGGAATGCGTCATCAACGAAGAGGTAATCTTGAACAACGAGGAGCCGATTTTGCTCTTCGAACAATCGCAGGAAATGGCTGCGTCTCAATAAGGTCTTCGCCCCAATTGGAGTATTGGAGCAATGGAGTGCTGGAGTATTGGGTTTACCTGCCCCCCATTGTCACGAATGCTGGTACAAAAGCTGTATACTGTGCCTGGCGGTGCCAGGCGGGGAGGAATAAGAAAATAATTTTTCCGCTCTTACCATTACTCCAGTACTCCAACACTCCATCATTCCAAGTGAATGGCACAAAGCAACTACATCTAATAACCTTTTGATTTCAATGGGTTGCAGAGATTACGAGATGTCTAACTATGTTTAATATATCGAAATGGAAAAAACCAATGAGTAATTCAGAACAAAGGCTTTGTCTTCCCCTTTTGCCGCTCAAGGATGTTGTGGTCTTTCCTCATATGGTGGTTCCCCTCTTCGTAGGACGTTCCAAGTCGGTTAATGCCTTGTCTAACGCCATGAACCTGGACAAGAGGGTCTTGCTGACCACCCAGAAGAATGCTGGAATAGACTCGCCCGGTGAGAAGGACATATACGGCATAGGGACCATTGGGACGGTGCTCCAACTGCTTCGGCTCCCAGACGGAACGGTTAAGGCACTGGTGGAAGGTAAGAAACGAGCTCGTATAACCCGCTTTATTGATAAAGAAAAATATGTTCTGGTGGAGATTGAGCCAATTGCAAAACCCGAAGTAGCAAAGGCAGAAAGCGAGGCTATCAGCCGAACGGTAGTGGGGATGTTTGGAGAATATGCCAAGATTAACAAAAACATTTCAAAGGATCTCATAAACAACATATCAGCAATAAGGGACGTATCTCAACTGGCTGACACTGTAGCGGCCCACTTCAATTTTAAGATCCAGGATAAGCAGCGTTTGCTCGAGACTGTCCCGCCGATGGAGCGCATGACCCTCCTTTTCCAATTGATGCAGGCCGAAATCGAAATCTACAAGACGGAGCAAAAAATCAAAGAGCGAGTAAAGAAGCAAATGGGAAAGACCCAGAGGGACTATTATCTTAACGAACAGATACGTGCCATCCAGAAGGAGATGGGGACCAAAGACGATTACAAGAGCGAGCTGGACGAGCTGGAGACCCGGATCAAACGCAAACGAATGTCTAAAGAAGCAGCCGCAAAGGTAAGACAAGAATTCAAGAAACTTAAACTCATGGCCCCCATGTCGGCAGAGGGGACAGTGGTTCGAAATTACATTGAATGGTTCATCAATCTCCCCTGGTTTGAGCGAAGTAAGCTTCAGACGGATATCGATAAGGCGGAAGCCATCCTGGAAGAAGACCATCACGGCCTGGAAAAACCTAAAGAGCGCATCTTAGAGTATCTGGCTGTGCAAAAACTGGTCAAGAAGATACGAGGCCCGATCCTGTGTTTTGTGGGTCCGCCCGGGGTAGGAAAAACCTCTCTGGCCAAATCGGTGGCCCGGGCTACTGGGCGAGCGCTTGTCCGGATTTCCTTGGGTGGGGTCAGGGACGAGGCTGAGATCCGAGGGCATCGACGTACCTATATTGGGGCGATGCCTGGTAAGATCATTCAATCCCTTAAAAAGGTCAAGGTTAACAATCCCGTTTTTTGTCTGGACGAAGTGGATAAGATGAGTATGGATTTTCGAGGCGACCCATCAGCGGCCCTGCTCGAAGTCCTTGATCCTGAACAAAATTTTGGGTTTAATGACCACTACCTGGATGTGGATTATGATCTTTCGGATATTCTTTTTATTACTACGGCCAACAACCTGCACGGGATTCCACTTCCGCTCCAGGACCGCATGGAGATTATTCGATTACCCGGATACACAGAGTATGAGAAACTCCGGATAGCTAACGGCTTTTTGGTTCGCAAACAGACCGAAATGAACGGATTATCCAAAGAGAACATCCAGTTCACCAAAAACGCTATTCAGACTATCATCCGTCGTTATACCCGGGAGGCAGGTGTGCGGAATCTGGAGCGCGAAATTGCCTCTGTTTGCCGGAAGATAGCCCGCGAAGTCGCCAAAGAGGACGGGAAAACATATGTCAAGATAACAGCCCAGTCGATACAGAAATACCTGGGTGTGCCTCGGTTCCGGTATGGGCAGGTTGAAGAAAAGGACGAGATCGGCCTGGCCACGGGTCTGGCCTGGACACATGTGGGCGGAGAACTGCTGGCCATTGAGGCGGTCATCATGCCTGGTAGGGGAAAGCTTACAGTAACAGGAAAACTGGGGGAGGTTATGCAGGAATCTGCCAGGGCCGCCTTGAGCTATGTCCGCTCCAGGGCAGAGAGGCTCGGCCTAAAGAAACATTTCTATAAAGGGGTAGATATCCATGTCCACGTACCCGAAGGGGCCACGCCAAAGGATGGGCCATCGGCAGGTATAACCATGGCAACGTCCATTGTATCTGCGCTGATCAAAAGGCCGGTCCGCCGTGATCTGGCCATGACCGGAGAGATTACCCTTCGGGGCCGTATTCTGCCCATTGGCGGGCTAAAAGAGAAAATCCTGGCGGCCCACCGAGGAGGAATATTTCAAATTATTATTCCTGATGAAAACAGTAAGGATTTGAAAGAAATTCCCGGAAAGATCCTGAATCAGGTCGAAGTGATCACAGCAAGCCACATGGATGATGTCTTGTCTCGTGCTATCATTTTGCTACCTGGCGAGACGCTTCTTAAAGAAGAACAGGATAAGATCATTCCTCCGGAGTTGATTCCCAGGGGGGAAGAAGCAATAAGACCTTTTCAAGTGAACTAAGGGCTCTACATTTTGCTTGACATGGGAATGCCTATTCGTTATTCGTAAATCGGGCATCGGTTGCGCAGCTCGCAACGTAAACCGTCAATCGCAGGCCGTGACGAGCCCTGTTAAATATTGTAAGCCAAATGGTATTGCCGCATTTTCGATGTGTTATTTAACAGAGCGAGCCGCGAATAGCAATTTACCATTGACGAATAATGATTCCAGGGGCGGGTAGCTCAGTTGGGAGAGCGTCGGCCTTACAAGCCGGATGTCACAGGTTCAAGTCCTGTTCCGCCTACCATCGCCATACCTCTTCCGGGGGCGTAGTTCAGTTTGGTTAGAACGCCGGCCTGTCACGCCGGAGGTCGCGAGTTCGAGTCTCGTCGTCCCCGCCAAACAAAATCAAGGGGTTACGCAATAAGCGAAACCCCTTTTTCTTTTTCAAAAAATCAAATTCCAACCCTATTTCCAACCCTGGGCATACCTTGGCCAGAAGGGGGGGCTATCGCGGGTCAGGAAGGGCTATCGGTCAGAGGGGGGCTATATTGCGGGTCAGAAGGGGGCTATTTGAGGTCTTGTTTGGAGTATTTGCCCGGCCGCACAACCCTGAAAAGGCGTTTCCGACCTATTTCCAACCATGAACTAGGGCCCCTTTGGTTCCAGATGCCGGGTCCGTAGGCTCCAGTCACACATCAACAAGATTTGTTGACCGTTTTTCATGCTCGTGATATTCAGTGCCCTGAGTTTTCTTGAAGAGGCCATCCGGGACCTTCTGAAAAAGTACGAGAAGAAGGTCAAAAATGACCAAGACTAGAAACGACGTGATAAAACCGGAGAAACTAATTGTGGTATCTGTATCTGGATGAAAGCGGAGATCTTGGTTTCGATTTTGAGAACAAGACCCCCTCCCAATATTTCACTGTTACGATTCTGGCCCTTCGCACTCCAGTAAACAACCGCAGTCTCATCAATGCCGTTAAAAAAACGCTTCGGAGAAAGGTTAACCCAAAAAGAAAACGAAAACGCACAACTCCTGAGTTGAAAGGCAGCCAAACGTCTCTTGAGGTAAAAGAATACTTTTTCAGGCAAGTCTCAGGAATTCGTTTTGCCATCTACTCATTGACCCTTAACAAGCACCGCTTATATCCCGAACTTCAGGACAAAAAAGAAATCACTTACAATTACTTAGCCCGCCTCATACTGGACGAAATTCCCTTTGAACATGCTCAAACAAGGGTATCTCTCATAATGGACCGGAGAAAAACCTCTCGGGAAATCATGCGGTTCAACTGCTACATTGAGGAGCAACTGAGAAACCGGCTGCCGCCCAATGTTCCGCTGCACATTAATCACATGTCTTCTCAGGAGTCTCCAGGACTCCAGGCTGTAGACATGTTTTGTTATGGAATTTCCCGAAAGTATGAAACGAAAAGGACGGCTTGGTGGAACGTTTTTCAGGGGAAGGTGGTTAAAGACATTCTTTGGTTGCCATAAAAAAAGAGCGTGCCTTGTAGGCTTGCGCCCTACAGCTTGTCCAACCGATGGAAAGACACCACTGTAAGAACCTACAAAGGTCTCACCGCTCAAAATAATGATACCCACCTGCCTGACTCCTTGTCAAGTTTTTTTCGTATACAGTTGTTAATTGCAACCCTCTTAACCTCCCATCGACTGGCACAAGCTCAGGTATGCACTTGCCGAGGTTCGCCCGGGGCATGCCTGAGCACGGGTGAAACGTTAAAAATGGCCTGTGTGTACCTGCCAGGTAGAGAAATGAAGGCGCCGGGCCTGGCAGGCACGTTGGAGGCAGGATCACAGGCAAAACCCTGTATGAATCCCCGGCGCTAAAATCACGGAGATTTCCTCAGCCGGATACTTTCAGATTGCAAGGCTTCTCGCTGCCTATGGAGGGGCACTTCGTCCGATGAGCCTTCAGATATGCGCCGCCGCAATTCATCATCTAGCCGATAGTTTAAGAAAAAATCATAGGAAAGCCGACTGGGTTCACTCCCGGTAACATTCGCGTAAAGGCTCGCGGCTCTTGAAAAATGCTCGACAATCTCAAGCCGAATCTCTGCCATCTGTCCATCGATCAAGCCAACCTCGCGGATAATT
>DAOURD010000039.1:0-7357 GCA_030625295.1 Desulfobacterales bacterium
GACCAAGACTGCCGTATACATACCCAGGCGTTGGGTGGTCCACTTTAAGCCGGCTGAGAGTCTAAGCAAACGGATCAATAAGAGTGCCTAAAGTTGTAAATCCACGATCCAAAATCCAAAATCAAATGTTGCTGGTTTGCCCATTTCATTTTCTCTTTTATTCCGCAATCCGCAATCCGCATTCGATTCAATCGGCAATCCAAAATCACTGAAAAATAGATACGTCCCCCAGTCCTACCCGGATTATCTCAGGTACATCCCTGATAAGAGAAACCACACTTGAAGGTCGTTCTGGCACTGGTCCACCGTCTATGACAATATCGATTTGAGCCCCAAGGGCATCGAAAATCGCAGATGGGTCGGGCAGGATTTCACCATTTGAAAGGGTGGCGGTTGTAGATATAATGGGGCGGCGGAGTTGTTTGACCAAGGCCAGGCAGATCGAATGATCCGGTACGCGAATGCCGGCCGTTTTCTGTGCTGTCAGCACCATCTTTGGAACAAGCCTGGAACCTTCCAGGACAAATGTATAGGGACCAGGCAGGAGCCTTTTCATGGTCTTGTACGCATAATTGGAAACCTTTGCGTATTGACTGATGTTCTTAAGATCGGAGCAAATGAAACTGAAAGGTTTTTTCTGCCGTCGCTGTTTCAGGCGATAGATCTTACCGATGGCCTTCCTGTTCATGATGTCACAGCCTATACCATAATAGGTATCTGTGGGGTAGGCAATGGTCGCCCCGTCTTTTAGTGCCTCTGCAACTTTTATAATCAAACGGGGATGTGGATTCCGGGGATTGATGTTTATCAGCATAGTTGTCACGTTGGGCCCGTTGAGCCCGTTGAGCTTGTTAACCGGCTAAACTGGCAAAACGGGCCAAACCGGCTAAACGGAAATATAGTTTTCTTGACCTCTCCTTGTCAAGGCAATCGATTCCGCCCACCTGAATAAATCATTGCCAAAGGGGGGTCCATCTGCTATGCATCCGAATTCTAAAAAGAGGTTGAGGAGAAGGGCATGTCACAGTCCATCTTAGAGGAAGGTTTGACATTTGATGATATTTCACTTGTTCCTGCCTATTCGGAGGTATTGCCTCGGGATGTGGATGTACAAACGCGCCTGACCAGGGGAATTTCTCTCAACATTCCTATCATAAGTGCAGCCATGGATACGGTGACAGAGGCTCAGACTTCCATCAGTCTGGCCAGGGAAGGTGGAATGGGCATTATTCATCGAAATATGAGCATAAAGAGTCAGGCACTGGAGGTAGACAAGGTCAAGAAGTCTGAGAGTGGCATGATTGTGGATCCATTGACCATTGATCCTGAAAGGCCCATCCATGAGGTACTTGCACTCATGGAGAGGTATCGCATCTCAGGCGTCCCGGTCGTTAAGGATGAACACTTGGTCGGGATTGTGACCAACAGGGATCTTCGGTTTGAAACGAATCTGAGGAAGAAGGTCTCTGAGGTCATGACCAGAGACAACCTGGTCACTGTATCTGAGGGGATTACGCTTGAGGAGTCGAAAAAACTGCTTCACGAACACCGAATCGAAAAACTTCTGGTCGTGGACGACAAAGGTTGTTTGAAAGGACTCATTACCATTAAGGACATAGAGAAGATCAGGAAATATCCCAACGCCTGTAAGGACCATCTGGGCAGGCTGCGGGTTGGTGCGGCAGTTGGAATAGGCTCCGACATGGAAAAGCGTGCAGAGGTCCTCCTGACGGCCGGTGCTGATGTGATTGCGATTGACACTGCTCATGGTCACAGCCTCGGTGTGTTAAGGGCGATTGAACAGTTGAAAGGCACCTTCAGGAGTATCGAGTTGATTGCAGGCAATGTGGCCACCCCGGAAGGGGTCGAGGCCCTGATCAGGGCAGGCGCTGATGGGGTAAAGATAGGTGTTGGGCCAGGCTCTATTTGTACCACACGCATCATTGCCGGGGCTGGAGTCCCTCAGGTCAGCGCTATCATGAACTGCAGACCTGTCAGTGAGAAAACCGGCATTCCTTTGATTGCAGATGGCGGCATCAAGTTTTCAGGCGACATAACCAAGGCGATCGCTGTGGGAGCCCATGCGGTGATGATCGGAAGTCTTTTTGCCGGTACGGACGAAAGCCCGGGGGAGACCATCTTGTTTCAAGGTAGAAGTTATAAGGTGTATCGAGGCATGGGGTCTTTGGAAGCCATGAAAAAAGGAGCCAAAGATAGATACTATCAAGAAGATCTCGCCGAGGAGGCCAAGCTGGTTCCTGAAGGAATCGTAGGCCGCGTCCCGTACAAAGGGGCGCTCTCTGGATGCGTCTACCAGCTTGTTGGTGGTCTGAAGGCGGGTATGGGTTATGTGGGTTGCCGGACCATTGAGGAATTGTGGCAACGTGCGCGATTTGTTCGTATTACGACATCCGGCTTGCGTGAGAGCCATGTGCACGATGTGATCATTACCAAAGAAGCTCCTAATTATCGGTTAGAGTAATGCCCTCCGCTGATTTCATCCACCTCCATGTGCATACACAGTACAGCCTCCTTGATGGGGCAATCCGCATTGATCCTCTTCTGAAGCGGGCTGCCTCCTACCACATGATCTCTGTAGCCATCACTGATCATGGCACTATGTATGGTGCCATCGAGTTTTATGAAAAGGCATACAAGGCTGGTATCAAGCCGATCATTGGATGCGAGCTCTACGTAGCTCCCAGGAGCCGGTTTGATAAGACTCCTCGTGACAAAGGGGGGTTGTTCCATCTAGTACTGCTGGCGAAAAACAAAGAAGGATACCAGAATCTTTGTCGACTGGCTACCACAGCTCATTTAGAGGGTTTCTACTACAAGCCCCGAGTGGACAAAGAGATTCTTGCCGATTGCAGCAGGGGCTTAATCGCCTTGAGTGGCTGCCTCCACGGTGAGATCCCACGTTTGATTCAAGCAGGTCGCTCAGATAAGGCTGCGGAGGTTGCACGCACGTATGAGGCCATGTTTGGTGAGGGCAATTTTTATTTGGAGGTCCAAAACAACGGGCTTCAGGCCCAAGAGACCGTCAACCAGGCGCTGCGGGAAATGGGTGAAGCGCTTTCTATCCCCCTTGTGGCCACAAATGATTGTCACTATTTGGATCCAGAGGATGCCCGTGCTCATGATGTCCTGCTGTGCATCCAGACCGGCAAACCAGTTCAAGAAACAAAGCGTCTGAAGTTCCAGACCGATCAGCTTTATTTCAAGTCTCCGGAACAAATGAAGCTCGATTTTCGCGAATATCCGGGCGCCGTAGAGCACTCGCTTGAAATCGGCAATCGCTGCAACCTGGAACTTGACTTCAAGACCCATCATTTTCCCAGATTCCGGCCACCCACCCAAACCCTCCCCCTTGAAGCCCGCCCTGCCCGCCCTGGCGCGACAGCCCGCCCTGGCGCGACAGAAGCCGGAGAATGCCCCGCAGAGAAAAACCCGGTCTGGGCCAGGGGCGCGACGTCCGCGAAACAAGCTGTTGCCCTCGAAAGCCAGGTCCGGGCCAGGGGGGGAGGGCGGGGTGGGCGTGAAGCCAATGGGGTCTCCAGTGTGGATGAATACTTAGTACAGGAGGCCAGAAGCGGGCTGGAAGCACGACTGGAGGAAATCCGCTCAAGAATCCCCGACTTTTCCCCTGCGGACAACCAGCGATACCAGGAGCGCCTTGATCGGGAACTGGATGTGATCAAGGGAATGGGCTTTTCCGGTTACTTCCTGGTGGTTGCTGACTTTGTTCGATTTGCCAGAGATGCAAACATCCCGGTAGGGCCGGGGCGAGGTTCTGCAGCCGGTAGCCTGGTCGCCTATTCCCTTAGGATCACTGACCTGGATCCTATTGCGTACGGTTTGATATTTGAGCGATTCTTAAATCCGGCACGCAAGAGCCTCCCTGACATCGATATCGATTTTTGCATAGAAGGCCGAGATGCAGTATTCAGGTATGTGGTGGAAAAATACGGAGGCCCGGATCACGTGGCCCAGATCATCACCTTTGGCAAAATGCAGGCAAGGGCGGTCATAAGGGATGTGGGAAGGGCCCTCGACATCCCCCTGAGAGAAGTTGACAGGATCGCTAAGATGATCCCCGAGGCGCTAAACATTACCCTTGAGCAGGCCGTTTCCCGGGAGCCTAAATTGCAGGAGTTGATAGAGGAAAAACCCAACGTCAAAGAGCTATTTACCATTGCCCGGGCCCTGGAGGGATTGCCAAGACACGCTTCAACCCACGCTGCGGGAGTGGTCATTTCAGATCGGCCATTGGTTGAGTATTTACCGCTGGCCAGAGGCAAAAAAGGGGAGGTTGTGACTCAGTATGACATGAACGCCGTGGAGAAGATCGGATTGATCAAGTTCGACCTACTGGGGCTTCGCAATCTCACCGTTATGAAGGAAGCATGCGAAATCATACGTAAACGGGGCGGCGTGCCACCAGACTTAGCACATCTGGACCTGACGGACAAAAAGACATTTCAACTCCTTGCTTCAGCCCGGACCACAGGGGTCTTCCAGTTGGAAAGCTCAGGTATGAAAGACCTCTTGTTACGCCTGAAACCGGCCTGTTTTGAGGATATCGTTGCATTGGTTGCCCTTTATCGTCCTGGGCCCCTGGACAGCGGTATGCACAATGAGTTTGTTGAAAGAAAAAATGGCCGAGTTCCGGTCACCTACCTTCTCCCAGAGCTTGAGCTTATTCTTAAGGATACGTACGGGATCATCCTGTATCAAGAACAGGTAATGAATATAGCCAGTGTGCTTGCAGACTATTCTATGGCCGAGGCAGACAACCTGAGAAAAGCGATGGGCAAAAAGATCGCAGACATCATGGCTCAAGAGCGTGAGCGGTTTCTATCGAGGGCTAGAAACAAGGGGATGGATCAGGAAAAGGCTGAGAAGATCTTTGACCTGATGGAGAAATTCGGGCGTTATGGTTTCAATAAGGCCCACAGCGCTGCCTACGCCATGATTGCCTTTCAGACAGCCTATCTGAAGGCCCACTTTCCGGTCGAGTCTATGGCTGCCATTCTAACGAGCGAGATGAGCTCGACCGAAGAGGTGGTCAAGTATATTGCTGAATGTCGCAATCAGGGGATTGAGATTCTTCCTCCTGATATTAACGAAAGCGACATGAACTTCATGGTCGTACAGGGTAAGATCCGTTTTGGTTTGGCAGCCGTTAAGAATGTTGGACAAGGGGCAATAGAGTCGATCCTTGAGGATCGAAGACAGGGTGGGCCGTTTAAATCATTGTTTGATTTCTGCGAACAGGTAGACCACAGAAAGGTGAACCGACGCGTTATCGAGAGCCTGATCAAGTCAGGAGCTTTTGATTCAACAGGGGCAAGACGATCTCAGATGATGTCTGTGCTGGAGGAGACTCTGGAAGTCGGCCAAAAGACCCAGAAGGATCGTACGAGCGGCCAGTTTAACCTTTTTGAGACTATGGGAATGGACAGCCAGCGGACGATGTATCCCTCATTTCCTGAAATGGAGGAATGGAATGAGGGTGAGCTTTTAAATTATGAAAAGGAATCCCTCGGGTTTTTCATAACCGGACACCCTCTCGCGAGGTATGAGCCGATACTGAGGAAATTCGCTAATACGGATACCGTGAAGCTTCACGACCTCTCAGAGGGTCGAGTCGTTCGTATAGGGGGCATTGTGCGGGATTATAAACTCCATAATGACAGGAAAGGGGAGGTTATGGCCTTTGTAACCCTTGAGGACTTGAGTGGTCTTGCAGAGGTCATCCTCTTCGCCTCACTCTATTCTTCCGTATCTGGCTTTATAGAAAAGGATTCTGCTATCATGGTTGAAGGTCGGGTTACCAGAGACGAAAAGTCGACCAAGATCCTGGCTGACACGGTTGTTCCGATAGACAAGGCCGAGGGAACCTGGACAGCGAGTGTCCATCTTAACCTCGATATGAGCGGTCTGAACAAAGAAAATCTCCAAAAGCTCTGCGAGATCTTGAAGCAACACAAGGGCTCTTGCAGTGCCTACCTGCACCTTTTGATGCCCCAAAGGACCGACACGATCATTGCATTGCCCGACAGCATAAGGGTAAAAGCTGACCCGGACTTGACCCAAGCGGTCAGCAAGTTTTTGGGTTATAGTGCGGTTGAGACCGTGTGTCAGAAATAAAGATTCGTTCATTGGTTGAGTGGTTGAGTCGTTAAGTAGTTTTTAGTCTGACCACTCAACTATTCGACTACTCAACTATTCGACCAATATGAAGCCGTATGAACATCGCACTTATCGCAGTCTTGTTTCTCATAAGAAATTGGCAAGTTTTCGGGTTGTGGTCAAGGAGACCGATCTTCTTGTAAGGACTGACAGACCCCTTGAAACCGAAACCAGAGATCTTGTTTTGAGACACAGAATCCCTCTTGAGCGTTATCTTGAACAGCACCCAGAGATTGTCCACGGGCTGATCCCATTGCCCCAGGATCAACTGGCGCCGCCCATTGTCAGGACCATGATTTGGGCCGGCCAAAAGGCTGGTGTTGGCCCCATGGCAGCAGTTGCAGGGGCCATTGCTGAGTATGTGGGCAGAGACCTCTTGGCACACACCAAAGATGTGATTATTGAAAATGGGGGAGATATCTTTATCAGGACCGGCTTTCCTCTGATCGCGGCCGTATTTGCCGGCAAATCCCCCCTGAGCAGCAAGCTTGGGGTACGCATCGACTCACCGGGGCGTCCTGTGGCAGTCTGCACCTCTTCGGGAACTCTGGGTCATTCCCTTAGCCTTGGAAGGGCCGACGCAGCCGTAGTGATTTCAGAGTCTGCGGCACTTGCAGATGCAGCCGCCACAGCTATCGGAAATGAGGTGTCAGGCAAGCACGACATTGAACCGGCAATAGCGTTCGGAAAAAAGATAGAGGGGGTTCTGGGCATTGTTGTCATCGTGGATAAGGAGATCGGCTTTGGGGGCAATGTGGAGCTGGTCCAGATCTCCGGTGTCAGTTGACTCCTTCATCAGGTAGTCCTTGCGGAATGGTATTATTTCAATAGGTTACACGCCATGATCCCAAGCACGAAATTCGAAATTCGAAACCCGAAACAAATTCAAATGAATGAAATCCAAAATCCAAAACAATATTACGTAAGAGTGAACAAAGTTTTGAACATTTACTAATTTGAATTTCGGACTTGTTTCGAATTTCGATATTCGATATTCGGATTTGTTTCAACATTGTTGGCAACGATCAAGAAGGATTCTGACTACCTGCATTGTTCTGTGGGGAGTACCAAAATAGAAAAGGGCTTGTTTTTTTAGCTAAGCCTGCTATAGTGCACAAATATTTGCTCCCTGGGATGAAAGCTATGAAGACCGTATGGGCTC
>DAOURD010000069.1:0-6154 GCA_030625295.1 Desulfobacterales bacterium
ACGTTTGGCTGAAAAGGGTTACAAGGTTTTGATTCTGGAAAAAGGCAAACGTTACCGCAACGAAGACTTCCCCCGCACCAACTGGAATCTTCGTAAAAACCTCTGGATCCCTCAGTTCGGGCTTTACGGCATCTGGGTGCTTTCATTATTAAGGCATGTTTTTATTCTCCATGGCACCGGGGTTGGCGGCGGCAGCCTCAATTACTGCAATCAACTGCTCGTAACGCCTGATGAGGTTTTTGAAAAGACAGAATGGGGGCCCGGAGACTGGAAGGCCAGATTAGCGCCATTTTACGCTGTGGCCCAGCGTATGTTGGGCGCAAACCCCAGTCCACAGGTGGGAAAGGCGGACCAAATCCTGGCTGAAATCGGCAAAGAGATCCGCGGGGAAGATACGTTCCATATCAACGATGTGGGGGTATTTTTCGGTGAACCGGATAAGACTGTGCGCGATCCCTATTTTGATGGAGAAGGTCCGGAAAGAACTGGTTGTACCTTCTGCGGTGCCTGTATGATCGGATGTCCTGTTGGCAGCAAAAACACATTAGATAAGAACTATCTGTACCTGGCAGAACACAAATATGGTGTCGAGATTTTTCCCGAAACAGAGGTGACTGGCGTTCGCCCATCGGAAAATGGTTATGAAGTCTATGCCAAAAAATCCACCGGCCTTCTTCATCCGAAAAGGATTTTTAAGGCTCGCGGTGTTGTGTTCAGCGGCGGGGTCATGGGATCTGTAAAACTGCTTCTTAAGTGCAAACGCAGAGGTCTTTTACCCGGTCTTTCCGATAAATTGGGAGACTTCATCCGAACCAACTCCGAAGCAATCCTTGGGGTAAAGGCCAATGACAGACACGCTGATTATTCCGATCAAATCAGCATTACATCGGGTATTTATCCAGACGAAAACACCCACGTTGAAGTTGTGCGATTTAACAAAGGCTCAGACGCTATGGCGAGCCTCGCAACCCTGCTTACAGACGGCGGCGGTCGAATTCCTCGTTTTGTAAGATTCCTTGGTAATGCCTTTCTACATCCGTGGGCATTTTTGAAATCCGTATGGCCTTTAGGGTGGGGCGCGCGAACGTCCATCCTCCTTGTTATGCAAAAGGAAGAAAACCACATGAGCCTCAATTACAGGCGGCGCTGGTGGCGCTTAGGAAAACCGAGTATGAATTCCACACTGGCGCCTGGTACCAGGAAAGTCCCGTCCTATATTCCCATTGCCAATGAAATTGCCAGACGAATGGGCAAAAAAATCGATGGACAGCCCTTGAGTTCATGGCCAGAGGTCCTTTTTAATGTCCCCACGACCGCACATATACTGGGGGGTTGTGTTATGGGTGAAACGGCTGAGAAGGGGGTGGTTGATTTTAACGGAGAAGTCCACGGTTATCCCAATCTATTCGTGGTGGACGGCTCCAATGTCCCGGTTAATCTTGGCGTGAACCCCAGTCTAACAATTACAGCACTGGCAGAATATGTCATATCCCAGATACCTCATAAACCGAAAGCAAATCAAAATAACAAGCCTTCCGAGGCTGTTGGAAAGGCATGAACCTGGCCGCAGGCCAGTGTGTCTATTGAATGAAATCTTATGTCAGGAGGTTATGTTATGTATAAAGCCGGGACCAAAGAATGGGATGAGAATTATGCCAAAATGGTGGAGGAGAGAAAGAAGTCAGAATCAGAGCCATACATCGTTGGGACTCCGGAATGGGCTTCTGAATTTGAGAAGAAGATTCAAGGAGACGACCGATACAAGGCCGCCGCAAGGACCTGGGAGGGATCAGTGGTTCTGGTCTTTAAGGCAAATCCTGAAGCCGGATTTGAAGACAATGTTTTTGTTTTCATGGATCTATGGCATGGCGAATGCCATTCAGCAAGAATCGTCCCTGCTGAAGTTGGAAGAACCGGGGATTATGTGCTTGAAGCGGAATATGAGCGATGGAAAAAGATATTGAGAAAAGAGCTTAATGTTGTTAGAGAGATCGCTACAATGAAATTGAAACTCGTTCCCTTCAACATAAAGAAAGCAGCAAAGCTGGCGGCCGCTACCCAAGCGGCTATCAGGCTTGTGGACCTTGCGGGTGAGGTAGGTGCCAAATTTCCCGACGAATTGGAAGCGGAGAAATTTCAGTCCTTCAAGACCATGTACGGGGACCTGAAGGCTCAATTTGGCATTTGAGCGTAAAAGGTAGTTGTGCAAAGGGTAAAGAATACGGAGCAAAACGACATGACACCACACACTATGCGATTTTCGGAGGTAAGAGCATGTTTGGATTGATTGGAAAGATCCTGAGGGTCAATTTGACCGAAGGGAGGGTAAGCGAAGAAGCAATACCCGAAGAGATGGCCAGAAAATTCCTTGGAGGTAGGGGGCTGGGCAGCAAGTACCTGTTCGATGAAATGAAACCTGGTGTGGATCCCTTAGGTCCGGAAAACAGGCTGATCTTTATGGCAGGTCTTTTAACCGGAACTCCTTCTCCCAGTGCCGGCCGCTACAGTGTTGTTACGAAATCCCCCTTGACCAATATCTGGACCCAGTCCAATTCAGGGGGACGGTGGGGCGTTGACCTCAAGCATTCGGGTTTTGACGGCATCATTTTCGAAGGCGCATCCGAAAAGCCGGTTTATCTCGTGATTGATGATGGAAAGGCCGAACTTGAAGATGCATCTGATCTCTGGGGCAAAAATGTCTTTGAGACCACCGAACTACTCAAAGAGAGGCTGGACCAGAAATTCAATGTTGCGAGCATCGGAATCGCAGGAGAGAATCTGGTCAAATACGCTGCCATTATGAATGACCTTCATCGGGCGGCCGGTCGATGCGGTGTGGGCGCTGTCATGGGCTCTAAAAAACTGAAGGCAATTGCCGTAAGTGGGTCAAAGAAAATCCAGATTGCGGATCAAAAGGCCTTCACAAAAGTGGCTAATAAGCAGTTCGAGCTTCTTGATGAATCTATCTTAGCTGCCGGTTTAAGAGGTTATGGCACAAATCTGGTCTTGGATATGGTCAACGTCTGCGGGGGCCTTCCGACCAGAAACTGGCAGACCGGGACCTGTTCTTTTGCAGAGGATGTCAATGGGGAGGCCTTGATCGAAAAGGTCCTGATAAAACCCACCGGTTGCTTTGCCTGCCCCATTGAATGCGGCCGGAGTTCTGAAATCAGAGAAGGGCCTTATGCCGGGCACAAGGGTGAAGGCCCGGAGTATGAGACGGTCGGTGTTTTCGGCCCCATGTGCGATGTCTCGGATTTTGGGGCCATTACTATGGCTGGGTATCTCTGTAATGATTATGGTCTGGATACGATTTCATGCGGTAGCACCATTGCGTTCGCCATGGAATGTTCTGAAAAAGGCATTTTAACCAAAGAAAATGCAGGGGATATGGAAATAGATTTTGGTGATGCTGAAACCATGTTAAAGCTTGTTCACGCAATTGCCAAAAGGGAGGGTGTCGGTGATCTCCTGGCTGAGGGGACTCGTATTATGGCTAAAAAACTGGGCAAAGACTCGGAAAGATTTGCCATGAATGTCAAGGGCCTTGAACTGGCATGTTATGATTCAAGGGCGGCAAAGATTACTGGCCTTGCCTTTGCCACGGCCAATCGTGGCGGTGATCATGTCACGGCCTATATCCAGGGCCCAACGTTTCTTGCCAGCCCATTTCTGGTGGTAGATGAAAGTGAAATCGAAGATCCTTTAAAGGAGAATCCCGGGGAGGCAAAAGTCGTCAAAGAGATGGAGGATGCCTTAACGGTTTTTGATGCGGCCGGATGTTGTAAGTTTATGGGATTAACGTTGGATGCCAAAGAATGGTCAGACATTATTAAAGCCCTTACAGGCTGGGAATTTGGAGTCGAGGAATTTAGAAAGACCGGAGAAAGAATCTATAATCTGGAAAGGGCCTTTAACATGAGAGAGGGGCAAACCCGGGCGGATGATACTCTACCCAAGAGATTATTGGAAGACCCCCTTCCCGAAGGTCCGGCTGCGGGTCATGTCAATAATTTAGACATTTTTCTGGACCCTTATTATGAGTTCCGTAATTGGGATAAGGCGACCGGCAAGCCGAGGCCGGAGAAACTAAGAGAATTGGGGCTGGAAGAGGTCATCAGCCAAGTCTGGGGAGGTCAAGGTTAATGATGTCTTATGCCGAAAAACCCTGGCTGAAGAGTTATAAGCTGGGCCCATTTAAACTAAAGCAGACCATTAAGTATCCTAAAAAGCCTCTATTCTCCATTTTAGACGAGGCAGCAGAAAAATTTCCTGGTAAGGATGCCTATTACTATCTGGGGAACAGAATGAAGTATAGGGAACTAAAACGTCAAGTGGATACATTGGCAAACGCCCTGGTGGATCTTGGCGTCAAAAGGGGGGACACCGTGATCGTTTTTCTTCCCACATGCCCCCAGTTTATTATCAGTGATTTTGCTATCCTTAAAACAGGAGCGATCCTTGTTCCCTGCAGCCCCATTTTAAAGGCACCTGAATTAAGACACCAGGCCCAGGAATCAAAGGCAGAAACAATTATCTGTTTAGATAGGCATCTGGAAACGGTTAACTCGGCCAAGCACGATACCAGCCTTAAGAATATTATTGTTACCTCCCTTAATGATTACTCACCTTCTGAGAGCGAAGAAATAGATGAAATGCCGGACACATATAATTTCAGAAAATTAATTGCGGATCATGAACCTGACCCACCGGAGGTAGAGATTGATCCCACCGAAGATCTTGCCATCCTGGCGTTTACCGGCGGGTCAACTGGGGTACCCAAAGGAGTTATGATAACGCACTTTCAGAGGTTGGCCAATGTAATTCAAGGGCTCCCCTGGATGATGGCCCCCTTTCCTGCTTACAGGGGGAGTGCCTCTTCTTTATTGGCCATCCCCGTTTTTCATGCCATGGGGCATTATTTAATGCAGTCCAGCATATATTGGGGGCTGAAACTGTTTCTGATTCCGGATCCCAGGGATACGGATATGATCGTTCAGTTGATGAATGAATATCGTCCGTTTCTATTATTTATGGTCCCTACGCAGCTATTAAAGCTGGCTCAACCAGAAATTGAAATTAGACGAATGCCGGTGCTGGTCATGTCAGGAGCGGCCCCGCTCCCCATTGAAGTTGCTCGAAAGCTTGAAGAAAAAACAAAGATGCCCCTCTCGGAAGGCTATGGTCTCACTGAAACTGGCCCCTGTACCCATATTAATATCTCCGCCTTTTCGAAAGTGACCCGCTTTGCAAAGTCAACCAGGCCTGGTATCGGACTACCCATTCCCGATACGGATGTAAAACTGGTGGACCCCGCAACTTCAAAAGAAGTCCCTTTTGGCGAAGTTGGTGAGATCTGGTTAAGGGGGCCCCAGGTGATGAAAGGCTATTGGCCGAATGCAGGTTCGGGTCTTGAAGAAGGGGGCTGGTTGAGAACCGGTGATCTTGCGAACATGGACGAAGATGGTTACTTCCATGTGGTGGATCGAATCAAGGACATGATCAATATCTCAGGGATGAAAGTCTATTCAATAGAGATCGATGAATTTTTATTTCAACACCCGGCAATAGAAGGTGCAGTAACGATCGGCATTCCCGATCCCGAGAGACCAGGGAGTGAAAGGATTAAGGCATTTATCAGACTGAGAGAAGATTTCAAAGGAAAGGTCTCTGAGCAAGAAATTATTGATTACTGCCGGGAGAAAATGGCGGCTTACGCTGTTCCCAAATTCATTGAATTCAGAGATGACTTGCCTTTAACCGTGACCGAGAAGATATTCAAGCGCGCCTTGAGAGAAGAAGAGATTAAGAAAATGAAGGAAAGGGCAGAAATATAGCCAAATATCCCAGGATAACTCGATCATTTGCTTTCTGCTACCTTGAGATTTAAGGAACTGAACTCAATAGACATGGGATTTGCGATTTTGCATTCCACATCTCATATTTCACATCCAAATAGCTCAAAAACTTATAAAATTTCATAAGTTTCATTGACGATAAAGAGGTTATAGAGAAGATTCTGAAATACTTAGGTATCTGGTTAGTCAAAAAGAAACCCCAGCCTAATGCCAATGCTCCCCCACAGACCACTGAAACTTACCTCGACTATTCGGAGTCTCAGCTCCCTACTTCTGAAAACTATCTCTATGGAGAT
>DAOURD010000068.1:0-6173 GCA_030625295.1 Desulfobacterales bacterium
TTGCAGGGCCTGCCGGATTAGAAAGGCAAGTTCTTGCTTCATGGGAAAGGTATTAACGGCTTTTCAGTTTTTAGTCAAGCAGCATTGCGGGAGCCGAAACCCGTCCTTTACAGAGATGTTGAAGTGGCCGGAACCATACTCACGGCCAATATTGGACGAGGGGATGATGGGATAGGGACAAAAAAGGATTGAAAAATCTGTCATTGAATAGTATACTTTATAATGTTGTGAATTTTAAAAAATGACATAACACCTCAACTTTAGGCACTTTAGATCACTTTAGGCACTTCAAACTTTTGCTTAATGGAATTATTTTTCTGCTAGAAAAAACACGAATTTTACAACTAACGGACAAATAAGAAAGGGGTGTTATGACTGAAATCATTGATGTGACGGCAAGGGAGATCCTGGATTCACGGGGCAATCCGACCGTGGAAGTGGACATTATGGTTGCCAACGGCATTATAGGGCGCGCAGCCGTTCCCTCGGGTGCCTCCACAGGGAAGCGGGAGGCTCTGGAGCTGCGAGACAAGCGCCATAAACGTTATGGCGGGAAGGGTGTGTCAAAGGCCGTAGCGAACGTGAAGGAAGCCATCGCCCCTGCGATCTTGGGGATGGATGCGTCCGACCAGGCAAGTCTGGATCGTCGCCTGATAGAGCTTGACGGTACACCGAACAAATCCAGCCTGGGGGCCAATGCCATTCTTGGGGTATCTCTGGCTGCGGCGAGGGCCGCTGCTCAGGCTCTTCAGCTACCCCTTTATCGTTACATCGGCGGAATAAATGCCAGGGTCCTTCCTGTTCCCATGATGAATATCATCAACGGTGGTGCCCATGCTGCCAACAACCTGGACATCCAGGAATTCATGGTTGTTCCCATAGGAGCCGGGACCTTTGCCGAGACGATCAGGATGGGGGTGGAGACCTTCCACCAACTAAAGGGAGTCTTAAAGGCTGAGGGCCACAACGTCGCAGTGGGGGATGAAGGTGGTTTTGCGCCAAACCTGGACTCTAATGAGGAGGCCATTCGTTTGATTATGACGGCCATTGAAAAGGCCGGTTACAAACCAGGTAAAGAGATTGCCATAGCCCTTGACGCTGCGGCCAACGAGTTTTACCACAAGGGGAAATATGTGTTGAAGGGTGAAGGAAAAAAGGGGATGGATGCCCAGGCCATGATTGACTACTATGAGAAGCTTATAGAGGCTTATCCCATCCTTTCCATTGAGGATGGTCTGGCCGAACAGGACTGGCTCGGATGGGAAATGATGACTCAACGCCTGGAAGACAAAATACAGATTGTAGGGGACGACATCTTTGTTACCAACCCCAAGATATTTGAAAAGGGGATCAATCGTGGCATTGCCAATGCCATCCTGATCAAGCTGAACCAGATCGGCACCCTGACCGAGACCCTGGAAACTGTGGCAATGGCAAAGGAGGCCGGGTATGAAACGGTCATCTCTCACCGTTCAGGCGAGACCGAAGATACCTTTATTGCAGACCTATCTGTCGGCCTGAACGCCGGGCAGATAAAAACAGGCTCCGGTTCCCGAACAGACCGCGTTGCCAAGTATAACCAGCTATTGAGGATTGAGGAAGAACTCGGAAAAAGCGCCTGTTTTTCAAAAACTTATGCGTGAGGGACTGGGAATCTGCAAGACTTACTCAAAGTACGGGCTCGCGACCTCGTCCCACAATCCCTGGACCCCGAGGATCAGCTCTGCCACCTCTCTTACTGCACCTCTGCCGCCAGGAGCAAGGGTGACGTAATGGGCCACATAAAAGAGGTACTCTGAGGCGTCAGCCACGGCAACAGCAAAGCCCACCCGGTTCATGACGGTCAGATCGACCACATCATCGCCCACAAGGGCCACTTCCTCAAACTTGAGGCCCCTTTGAGAAAGAATCTCCTCAAGGATCGGGACCTTATCCCTTACCCCCTGGACCACTTCGGTTATTCCCAAATCCGCGGCCCTTTTGTCCACCAGGGGACAACTTCTGCCAGAAACCAGGACCGTTTCTATGCCCGCCTGCTTCAGCATCTTTGTCCCGTGGCCGTCCCGCACGTCGAATGCCTTCGACTCGGTGCCGTCATCGTGATAGAAAAGCCGGCCGTCGGTCATCACGCCATCAACATCGAGGACAACGAGCTTTACCCGCTCCACCCGCGCCCGGACCTCGGCGTTGAGACGCTTTACCACGGAGGGAGTCTTGACCCGCTCTTTTGTACCGGGCTTTCCCAGAAACCCTACTTTTTCTGTCATAGGACATTTCCCTTAATGATCAAGTCTTTTCAAGATTAAGAAGAAAGGTTTTTTCATACCCTAAAAGCATTCGTCTCTGCTCCGTTAATCCCAAAGAAGCAAGAGTACGCGGGAGCGAAAAGATTACTAACCATTTAAATGTTAGCATAAAGTTTTGCAATAACTTTTCCCCAGAAAAAAGGGGGGGAGCCTAATATCATGGTATTTGATTTGTTTTCTGTTATAGAGAGGGCATGTGTCAATAGTGATCAAAATGTCCGAGCGGTGGTATCCTTCATGAACGATACGAGAGTATTTATTCACGGGCTCGAAAGCAGCAGCCGGGGAACCAAGGGCGTATTGTTTCGGGAAAGATACCCTGACATGGTCATCCAAGATTTCCACGGAACCCTTAGGGAACGGATGGACAAACTAAACAGCCTCCTTTCTGAAAAGACTTCCTTGATCATGGTTGGCTCAAGCTATGGCGGATTGATGGCTGCAATATTTGCGTTTAACAACAAGGAGAGGGTTAAGAAGCTCATTCTTTTGGCACCTGCCCTTGTTTTTCGTGAATTTGAGCCGTATTTAGGAAAAAGTACTGACACACCCGTTATCATTTACCATGGAAAAAAGGATGATGTGGTCCCCTTGGCACCTGTTCACGAAATTGCCCGCACGGTCTTTGAAAACTTAAGCTTCAACATAGTTGATGACGACCATATCCTCAGCAAAACCTTCAAATCCATCGACTGGGACAACCTGCTTGAAACGGGAAATCAAGGAAATTCCTATACTATCAAGTTGTAAGGTCGTTAAACCACTCAACCCCTGGCCCAGACCCTGGCCCAGACCGGGATGAGAGGCACCATACATCCATCTGAACCTGTCGCGCCAGGGCGGGCCTGGATTACCGGCTTGATAGCTTACAACAAGGCAAAGCGCCAGGGCGGGCACTTAACTACTCGACCACTCGACCCTGGCCCAGACCTGGCTGACTGGCTATGTAATAGTCTATATGAAGTGCGCGCCCCTGGCCCAGACCGGGTTTGCTTTGCATCAGCATTTCGATTCGCTGTCGCACCAGGGCGGGCAGGGCAGGCCAATTGCGCAGCTAAGAGTATGATAGAGAAAAAGATCAATTCATTGTCCATATGGTTTTTCGAAAACCTCTTGAGATATGAAAGGATCGGTCACTTCGTATCGACTCGCAATGGTGGCCACAGTAAGGCGCCCTATGACTCTTTGAATCTGTCGTTCAATGTCGGGGATGATCCGGATAAGGTGCTCAAGAACCGCAAACTGCTTGCTGGAACCCTTGGAATTCCCCTTACCAACCTGACAACCGCCAAGCAAATTCATGATGGTCGTGTCAGGATTGTATCAGATGCATTGCGGGGCAGAGGTTCCACCAACCACAAAGGGGCAATCAACGCAACAGATGCCATGGTGACGAATGCGCCAAATATTTGTCTTATGATTCTTTTGGCTGACTGCGTGCCGATTCTATTTTGTGATCCCTCAAAAAGGGTGATCGGGGTGGCCCATGCCGGGTGGAAGGGCACGCTTCGATTCGTGGCTCACAACACCGCGAAGGTCCTCCGAGAACACTTTGGTTGCTCACCCCAAGATATTGTTGTTGGGATTGGACCGTCTATTGGACCGTGTTGTTACCAGGTCCGCCAGGAAGTCCTCTCCCAGGTCGAGCATGTTCTTGGAACCAGGCAAGACTGTATCAGGCACGAATCTGCAAACGGCAAGGGATATTTTGATTTGTGGACAGCCAACCTAAAACAGCTTCTCCAGGCCGGTATACCTGAAAAAAACATAGAAATGGCAGAAACCTGCACCTCTCATCATCCCAATCTGTTTTTTTCCCACCGACATGAGAAAGGAAAGACAGGGAGGTTTGGGGCCGGGATTGTCATTACCCCCCAACCAGCTCAAGGGCATTGAAGAAGTAGGCAATCTCAAATGCTGCGGTCTGGGGGCTGTCAGACCCGTGCACCACGTTCTTTTCAATGTCTGTGGCGAATTCGCGACGTATAGTCCCTTCGGCCGCCTCTTTGTAGTTGGTAGCCCCCATCAGTTCGCGGTTTCTGGCAATCACATCCTCTCCCTCCATGACCATCACCACCGCAGGCCCCGAACTCATAAAGATAGTCAAACTCTCAAAAAAGGGACGTTCCCTATGCACAGCATAGAAGCCTTCTGCCTCTTTCTTTGACATGTGGACCATTTTCATGGCAATAATCTTGAAACCAGCCTGCTCAAACCGCTTGATTACCTCGCCAATAAGGCCCCTTGCAACACCGTCCGGTTTGATGATTGACAAAGTTCTTTCCTTCATAACCTTAACTTTTCCCCCATTTTTCAGCCTGTGTGGTTAAATCTTAAGAACTTAGCTCCGCTTCGCTCCGCAATTGGAATACTGGAATGATGGAATGGTGGAATAATGGGTTTAAGCGGATTTTGGTCTTTTTATCTTCTACATTATTCCATTATTCCAATATTCCATCATTCCCTGATCGATGTAGCAATAGGGCAAATAAACAGCTATAATGTCAATAGGTTGTAGAAATTCCGAGACGTATAATTATTTTTTTCCTCTTCCCTTACTACGAGAAAGGCACGGCTGCAACCCTTCCGGCGAACCCTCTCGGCTGAAATCAACCTTCTGATAATCGTCAGTAGAAACTTTGCCTCTTGCATAATCTTCATGCCATCCATCCGGGACAGGCATTCTTTTATATAAACGTTCGCGATCGGCTTCAAACAATAAGCGAGGTTTGTGCATAAAATCAGCAGCGCACATAACAGGTTTCCCTGTTTTTGACGATAACCGTTCTAACCATTCAAGCCCTTCATGACTTCTCATTAAATGGTGATCAAGAATCACTCGGTCAATTGCCTGGCAGAGCCTTTCCGCATTATGCCAGGCCCTTTTAATTTGATCCTCAGATAACCGGGACAAATAAATCGGGGGGCCGCCTGCCAATACAATGTCGGGTTTCCAATAGATTATCTGGGAAACCGTCTCATCATCTAGTAACTGAATATCAGGAGCATGAACAAATACTTCATCTTCTTCAATCCTCGTCATCATGACAGTCTCCAGAGTATCATGGGCCTCCCCATGAGGCACCGGCCCTGAAAAGGTCATTGGGCCATCTTTTTTCCCTTCTGCTGAAATTAAACCGATATGCAAAATAGTAGTAAGAGATGTTGCCCGATTCTTCTCAGTAGGGGAGAAATGGGATGGGTCCTTGCTCCATATGCTCACCTCCGGATTCAATCCGATTAGCCTGCTAATATCTAGCTGGTAAGGATTGGCATCTGCCAAGGGAACATGGTCTCCGTGGAAATGACTCAGTACGATATCCGTGGACTCACTCCAGACATCTATAATTTTCTTTTGGGCTTTTTCGTCTGTAGCGATTTGGATAGGATGAGGGAGTAACTTGTGCCTCACGTAGCCTAAAGCGATTCCCGGATCAATCAGTATGGTTCTATCTTTAGTTTCTACAAAACAGCAAAGCCCCCTTACGCCTAAAGATTCAGCCCCTATGATTTCTATGTGCATAAACAACCTCTTATTTTTTTGTAACCGTTCAACCGTTTAAGCAGTCTTAACACTATAACAGGATTCATAAGGTAGTCCATGATTAAAACTGGAAGACTAAACGGCGTCCCCGGTTTATCTCTTAGGCATGGAAAAAGATGCTCCTCATATCCTCTTAATCAACCCCTGGATACATGATTTTGCGGCCTATGATTTCTGGGCCAAGCCGATCGGGCTCCTCATTATCACCAGTATCTTTTTAAACCCTACGCTCGGGCGCAGGTCACCCCGGCATGTGGTAGAAAAAATCGACTACTGGCACGAGAAATACACTGTACTGGATTTTGCGTTCTAAGATGATGCTT
>DAOURD010000240.1:0-3962 GCA_030625295.1 Desulfobacterales bacterium
GCTAACATCTTTTTTTTCAAATTTTCTTTGAATGACATATCGTCCTCCGTTGATCGTCATTTGTCATTTGTCAATATGGATATCATAAGAGTAGACTCACGTAAACCGCAATCGTCCTTCCCCTTGACTCCAAGTGCCTATTCTGATACAAAATTGCCACATTCAAGTTAACGTCTACCTCCCATACTATCCAGGTTGAGCCCTTCCGACGATAGCAACCAACGGACACTGTCAACGGACACCATGGGCGAATGTTGCTGAATTGCTATGAAATTTAGGCGCCTACGGGAAAAGATGGTGAGCACACAGATCGAGGCCCGAGGTATTCGTGACCGGAGGGTCCTTGAGGCTATGCGTAAGGTTCCCCGCCATCTTTTTGTAGGTGAAGCTCTGGAGTACCAAGCCTACGGAGATTTTCCCCTCCCCATTGGTGAAGGCCAGACCATTTCCCAGCCGTATATTGTGGCAGAGATGACTCAAGCCCTCGAATTGACCAAGGACGATCGCGTCCTTGAGATCGGAACCGGCTCAGGTTACCAGACAGCCATACTGGCCGAGTTGGCCTTTCGCGTCTACACGATTGAACGGGTGAGGCAACTACTTATCACAGCTCGCAATCTCCTTGATCACCTCAGATACCACAACGTCATCGCCAGGTGTTCCGATGGCACCCTGGGCTGGCCTGATGAGAGTCCCTTTGATGCTATTATCGTGACAGCCGGGGCACCGGAGGTGCCCGAAAAACTTGTACAACAGCTAACGATAGGTGGCCGCATGGTCATCCCGGTAGGTGACAGGTGGTCCCAAACCCTCCTCCAAATACGCAGACACGAAGATGGCATTCACGAAACCGACTTAGGGGGCTGCCGGTTCGTAAAGCTTATTGGGAAACACGGCTGGAGGGAAGAATAGGCCGTGCTGCGGAGACTCTACGACTGGGTCTTACACTGGGCCGAAACCCCTTACGGAACCTGGGCCTTGTTTGCCCTGGCCTTTTGCGAGTCCTCCTTTTTCCCGATTCCGCCTGATGTCCTTCTGATCACCCTTTCGGTTGTCCTGCCAAAAAAATCGCTCAGGTATGCCCTGGTTTGTTCCGTGGGATCAATATTGGGTGGCTGTTTTGGCTATCTCATCGGATGGCAATTCATGGCGACTGTAGGCGACGCCATTATCCGATTTTATGGGTTGACAGACAAGTATGAATACATACAGCAGCTTTACTCGCTCTACGATGCCTGGGTGGTGGGGATCGCAGGTTTTACCCCGATTCCGTACAAAGTCTTCACGATTACGGCCGGTGCCTTCAGGATCAATTTTATAGTTTTTCTCCTTGCCTCTGCTGTTTCCAGGTCGGCCCGATTCTTTATAGTCGGTGGCTTGATCTATCTGTTCGGTCCGAAGATCCACTCCTTTATTGAACGGTATTTCAATGCACTTGCTATAATTTTTATAATATTGTTAATTTTAGGGTTTGTGCTGATCAAGTTCTTCATTTCATAAAATCGCTTCGCGATTTTATAACAGTTCCTTAGCTGCATTTGGAGAACCCGCAGGAACGACACACCAGACACCCACCCTCGTGCTCCAGGGAGCCACCGCAGTCTGGGCAGGCGCCCATCATAGCAGGCATCTCTGTTGAGCTGATCCGGGTATAGTTCCTTATCACCTGGGCGATGCCATCCGGGCAGGAAAGAACCATTTTGCCGTTTTGCCAGATGGGTGAAGGGCATCGAATACCAGTGATCTGCTTAAGGATAGCTTCCACCTTGACTCCACTGCGCAGGGCCAGAGATATGAGTCGCCCTGCCGCCTCGATCTGGGAAGAGGCACACCCGCCAGTTTTTCCCATCTGGGCAAAGACTTCGCAGATACCCTGGTCGTCTTCGTTGATGGTTACATAAAGCTTGCCGCAACCGGTATTGATCCGTTCTGTGACACCTCTTGTCCGAACAGGACGCACCCGCGGCACGATCCGGGGCCGATCAGGGATCGTGCCGGTTTCGCCGGCCTGCCGGGCTTGCTCCCTGCCTATATTGAGCACCTGGTGATCACGGCTTCCATAGCGATAAATCGTTACACCCTTGCACCCGGTCTCATAGGCGAGCCTGTAAACCTTTTCTATGTCTTCCGGTGTCGCATCATGGCGGAAATTGACTGTCTTGGATACAGCATTGTCCGTATATTTTTGAAAAGCTGCCTGGATTCGGATGTGCCACTCCGGCGCAATATCATGGGCAGTAACAAAAAGGCGTTTTATCTTATCAGGAATTCCTTTGATTTGCTGAATCGAACCGGTTTCAGCGATCTGCTCGGCCAGTTCATTGCTGTAAAAACCGTTTTGGTTTGCCAGGTTTTCAAACAGCGGATGCATCTCAAACAGGACCTCTCCATCAAGAACCCTGCGCTCATAAGCGACCGCAAAAATGGGCTCTACGCCACTGGAACATCCGGCGATGATGCTGATTGTGCCCGTGGGGGCGACAGTGGTTACGGTTGCGTTTCGCATATACGGAGTCTTGGGGTCGTCGAAGATGCTTCCTTTATAGGCAGGAAAGTTTCCTCTCTTCTTGGCTAGCTCGCTTGAAGCCTTCCTTGCCTCGCGCAAGATAAAGGTCATGACCTGTTCGGCCTGCCGCACAGCCCTCTTCGAATCATACGGGATACCCAGCCTAATGAGCATATCGGCAAACCCCATGACTCCCAGGCCGATTTTCCGCGTCTTTTTGCTGACGGCTTCGATCTCACTCAGCGGGTATTTGTTTATCTCTATCACATTATCAAGAAAGTGAACTGCACTTCGAATGGTCTGTCTGAGTTTGGTCTTGTTCAATTTGCCGCCACTTATCATCTCAGAGAGATTGATGGAGCCAAGATTACACGATTCATACGGAAGCAACGGCTGTTCTCCACAGGGATTCGTAGCCTCAATCTCACCCAGTTCAGGGGTGGGATTGGCTCGGTTGATGTGGTCCAAGAAAATGATCCCTGGTTCTCCACTTTGCCAGGCCGCCCGAACAATCTTGTCAAAGATGGCCCTGGCAGAAACCTGCCTGATCACCTTATGGTTTCTTGGATTGACTATGTCGTAGTCTTTATCAGCAGTTAGAGCTTTCATGAAAGATGAGGTGAGGGCAACTGAGATATTGAAGTTGTTCAGTTTAGCCAGGTCGGTCTTGCTCTGGATGAAGGCCTCGATATCCGGGTGATCCACCCGTAAGATGCCCATGTTGGCCCCTCGCCGGGTGCCTCCCTGCTTTACAGTCTCGGTGGCAACATCAAACACAGTCATGAAAGAAATGGGGCCAGTCGATATCCGTTGCGTAGATGACACCAAGTCATTTTCAGGCCGCACACGGGAAAAGGAGAAACCAGTACCCCCGCCGCTCTTGTGAATCATAGCGGTGTGTTTGAGCGCCTCAAATATACTCTCGATGGAATCGTCAACAGGAAGGACAAAACAAGCGGCCAACTGTCCAAGCCTGCGCCCGGCATTCATCAGGGTTGGAGAATTGGGCAGAAAGACCAAGCTGGTCATTAGTTTGTGGAAGTCCTCTTCGGTCTTCTCAACATCGGCCTTGGGATCAAACTCTGCGTCGGCCGCAGCAATGCTGCGGGCTACCCTTTTGAACAAGTCCTCCGGCCTCTCTGTAGGTTTGCCCCTTCGGTCCTTTTTCAGATAGCGCCGCTCAAGAACGACTAAGGCATTTGGAGAAAGAGATATTCCCATAGACTTCGTCAATTCGTAAATGGATAAATGATACCCTGATTTAAGTGAACTAAAGTGCCTAAAGTGTCTAAAGTGAGCTAAAGTTGAGGACTTGAAGAAACTTTTTTTAAAATTGGTTTTGTTTTTTTTAGCTACTGGTTTCATTGGTTGAATTGGTTTTATTGGTTTATAACCAATCGAACCAACGGAACGAATAGAACCAAATAAACAGTGTTTGATCTTTTAATTTTAGTTC
>DAOURD010000094.1:0-5796 GCA_030625295.1 Desulfobacterales bacterium
CACTGCTGCATAGCACACACGACAGCACCACTACACCCATAATCAAACGAGATCCCATATTCAAAACTCCTCTCTCACAAAACACTCGCGAGTTTGCTCATTATCAAAACTCCAATCTAAACTTCACCATGGCCGTCATCCAAGTGTTCACCGGTTCTCCCCCCACGGTCCCTGGCTGGAACTTCCACTTCTTTACGGCTTCCGTGGCCGCCTTTTCAAAGTATCCCTGTGGCTTGGCCTTCAACACCGAAATGTTTTCCACTGTGCCCTCCATTGTCACCATAAACTTCACCACCACCACTCCTTCGATATTCTTCTGCTTGGCCGCAGGGGGATACACCGGACGGATACGGCTGATCACCTGAGGCAGCTTGTCCACCTGTCCGATGTCGAACTCGGTCTGCGGCGGAGCCGGAGGCGTAAATGCCATGGTGCCGAACTCCATGCTTCCGCTGGCCGCATCGAACTGCGGCATTTCAAATTTCATCTGCGGCGGCCGGGCCGGGGCCTTGCGCAACGACCGGGTAGTTATGGCCTTGGGTGGTGGAACCCTGGGCATTTTCTTGGGCTTGGGCGGCTCAGGTTTCTCCTCCATGGGCCGTGCCCGCTGTCTGATCCTGGTGGTCTGGATCCTAAAGGTCTCGATATACTGGCCAGCCTTTTTCTCCAGAGAGACCTCGGACAGAAAGGGAATGAACAGAAAAATCAGCACATTGACGCATACCGCTGCTCCTGCCGCGATAGCAATTTCGGACCATCGGGCATGTCCCGGTCCCATAGGGCTGTGTGTTGATTGGACCATTTCAAGAATCCTGGCTCGTCGATTCCGTCTCCAGCCCGCTATGCTTCAGGCTGGCTGGCGGCCACGCTGAGATTCTTGACCCCTGACAGACGACAGGCATCCAGTACCTGGATCACAACGCCGCTCTGGCTCTTCTTGTCCGCTGCAATCACCACCGACCCTGTGGGGTTCTCCATGAGGAACCGTTCCATATACGACTGGACGGACCGGACGTCGACGGGCCTCCCTTCGATGTACACTATATTATCTGCGGTCACCCCAATGACCAGATTGGTGCTGGCCTTTTGCTGCGCCGTTTTCGCCACCGGCCTGTCGATGTCTACCCCGGACTCCTTTACAAAACTTGTCGTCACGACAAAGAAGATGAGCAGTATAAAGATCATGTCGATGAGCGGGGACATGTTGAGTTCCACCGCCCCGCGTTTCCTGGACCAGTTCAGACGAATGCTTTGCACTATTCCTTCCTAATGATTTCAGACAGCCGATCTTCTCTCCTGACGGTTACCAGTGCCCGGACAAAGAGGTCCATCCTGTTCTTCACGCCTTCGACCCTGCGCCGAAGCAAATTGCCGATGATTAGCCCGGGAACCGCCACTACCAGCCCGGTCTGGGTAGTGACTAAGGCCTCGGAAATGCCTGAGGCCATGGCCCTGGCGTTTCCGGTCCCAAACCCGGCGATCACATCAAAGGTTGTGATCATCCCGCTGACCGTTCCCAGAAGGCCCAGGAGCGGAGCTACCCCCGCCAGGACCAGGATGGCCTTTACCGATCCATCCACCTTAGTTCCGATCCCCTTGGTGAGTTGGTCCATAAGTTTCAGGTCGTCGCCACAGCCCTGCCTTCCAAGCCTCAAAAAATTTCGCATGACGGCCTGCTGCCACTCGGCCCCGATAAGCTCATTTCGGGCCAGAGAAGCAAGGCACTCTGCCACGCCACGCTCCTCACGCCTGCTGATTACCAGCTCCTTTGATTTTCTTGTAATCAGGATCCAGAGGACCAGGGATACGAGGAGCAAGGGGTACATGACCCCACCGCCGCTCCCGAAGAAATCAACGGCCTGATTGACAGTATCGGCCAGCAGGCTCACGGCGAGGTTTCTTTCGGAAGGATCTTTCCAAGTTTCAGGATGGTCAGCGTGAATGCCGTGGCCTTTTCCTCCATGTCGCTCACAATGAGCTCCACTCGGCGTTCAAAAAAGTGGTGGATGAGCATGACGGGAATAGCTACGGCGAGTCCAAGCTCCGTGGTAATCAGTGCCTCGGAGATCCCGCCAGCCATGAGCTTTGGGTCACCGGTCCCGAAAATGGTGATCACCTGGAATGTATTGATCATCCCGGAAACCGTTCCCAAAAGCCCAAGGAGCGGTGCCACTGCGGCAAGCATGCCCAGGGTGGGGATGAACCTCTCGAACCGGGGCAGGAAGCGGAGGATGGCCTCCTGGAGTGAACTCTCAAAGACCTCCTGGGTGGCGCCGATCTGATCCAGCCCGCTGCCCAGGATCTGGCATGTGGGATAGTTCTTTTTCTCCCGGCAGTAACGCTTGCATTCGTCAATCCGGTCGTTCTCCACCAGGGACGTGATCTCCCCTATGATCTTGTCCGAGTTGCTCCTGATACGGAAGAAAAAAAAGAGGCGTTCCAGCGCGAAAAGCAGGGCCAATGCGCCGATTCCGAAGATGGGCCAAACCAGAAGGCCACCAGCCTGTATCCACTCCCGAAAACTCTTTTTCTGGGTCAATTCCAGGAACACCGCCCCGCCGGAGATGTCCACTGGCACATGATCAGCATCACCCTCGATGAATGCCTTGAGGGCCTTGCGAACCCCGTATCCGAGGTCCCCGGCCACAGCGGCAAGCTCACGCCCCCTGCTTACCGGCTTAAGGTATCCTACTTTACCTGCGTTGCTGTATACAGCGCCGATGCCGCCGATATGCACGATATCACCCTGCACCGAGTGTCCTTTGGAGTTTACGAACTCCCCGCGGTGTTTGCGGATACGAGCGGACTCGTCGCTATATCTGGCGAAGAGCGCCACCTCGGCGCGGATCTCGTCCATGCCTGGAAAGTGTTTCTTCTCCAGGATACGGTCCAGCACCGCCCGCTGCTCAACAAACTCTGATCCCAAGGTACTGCCCTCGAAGAGGTCCTGCCCCTGCTTGGCTGCACCGAATACGGTGCCCTGGACGGTCTTGATCTCCTCTTCCTCGGCCTTGAGGCCCTCTTTGAGGTGCTGTTCCTGTTCGAGGAGCTGCTTGTAGTTGGTCTGGAGATTGGAGAGCTCACTCTGCTGCCTTGATACCCTGGCTTTCAGCACAGCCACGGTCTTCTGCAGGATGATTTTGTCCTGTTTCATGAGCTCACGGATTATCTCGGTACGGCTAAGGGACTTGGCACTGCTGGCCTCAAGCTCCTTCACCACCGACTCCCAGCCCCTATCGCCCTGCTCAGCAGCTACAGGCAACGCTGCCAGGATGACACACAGGATCATTATGCCCATCCAGTATCGCATCTCATACAAGTCTTGCATTTGAATGCACCCCTTCATGGAGAATTATCGGGCCGACCTTAACGGAAGATCCACCAACTCGGCCGCCCGCTTCTGCTGAATAATCTCCATGGTCCTGAGGATGTCCGGCAGGTCGTTATCTGAGATGGGCTGCCAGCTCTCTGAGGTCCGATCCCATTTACCGACGTGCTTCCGGTCGTTAGTAGTGTAGAACAGGCCCACGCGGCCTATGCGCACCAGGGTTACCAAGGTCAGCTCACCATTGAGCTCGAGCGTTTTCTCCTCGGTCTCCACTGAATTTCCATATCCGGCCTCTACCTGGAGGGCCTCCAGCACCCGCCGCAGCCGCTCCCCCAGTTTCAGGTCCGGATCCACAAGGGACTTTTCCAAAAACGTGACCCTGCGCGACCTTTCCTCAGTAAGGAAAGGGGCATCAGATCCCACCCGATCTTTCAAGTCCGCAACTACATGGCCGAGGTACGGCTCCAGCTCCATGCGCATCCTGGCAAGCTTCTCCTTCTGGGCCTTGAGATCCTTGATCTCTTCCTCCTTCTGATCCGCGTAAGCCTTGTACTTGCGGTTCTGAAAACGGTTCCAGTCAAGGCGGGTCTTCAGATCCAGCAACTCATTGATAATGGCCTCTTTCTCCGCAGACCATTTCTCCACTGCATGCTGGGTGGCCACTTCTTCCTGAATGGTCTTCTTCAGCGTTTTTTCCACGCCACCCATATCCTTGGCCCATGCAGTAGCTTGGAGCATCAGGCCAAAACACAGTATGACTACCAAGATTCCTCTCTTCCTCATGAAATAAGTCCTCTCCTCAGCCTCAGGGAATTAGGAATGTGATTTGTGGACGGTCTCAGAAGCCGCAGCAACCACTTTGGTTTTGGCTGCCATAAGGCCGGAAATGATCTCCAGCGCCCCTTCGGCCTGGCTCCGGTATCGATTTGAGGCCTTGGCCACCTGGAATGCGGAGCGGGCCAGATCCCAGTCCTGAAGGTGCCACGCCGCATACCCCTTCATGAGATAGAGCGAGGGGTCCTCGAACCCATACTGCTCGACCGCCTGTTCCACTAAGGCAACCATCTCCTGGAACTTGGCAGATTCATATAGAAGAGAGACCATCTCTTTGACTACGACTTCACTGGGATCCGCATCCAAAACGGTCCTATACAGACGGAGCGCCTCATCGTGCAGGTATCCCCTGGCATAAAGCCGCGCAATATACAGGGTCTGCTTCGGATCTTGATCCGTGCCGTAGGCCATGGTCAGGATCTCAGCGGCTTTAAGCGGGGTATCCAGATACGAATAGAGAGAAGCCAGTCCCTCAAGCTCTGATTTTGACGGGTCCTTCAGGTGATAGGCAATCTCCAGGCTCACTGCTGCGTCCTCGTACTTGCCCTGGTTGAGTGTCACATGGGCAAGGAGCTTCCAGAACTTTGCCTCCTCGGGCTCCTGGTGCACCAGTTCCCTGAGGACCTTGATGGCATCATCCCAGTTCTTCAACCTCACATCCGTAAAGACAAGAAGTTCCACCCACTCTTTTTTCAGACTCTCGGTCTGAGCCGTCAGGGTGTCCAGTACACTCTTTGTCTCCTGGTAAAGGCCTCCTTGATAATAGGATGCCCCGGCCCTGTACAGCAGGTCCGGATCTTCGGGTTTCTTGAGCCGGAAGGTCTTGGCAAAGACCTCGGCGGCCTCTTTATATTTCTCCTGCACATACAAGGCGATGGCGTAGTTGACCAGCAGATCAGGATCCTCCGGCCTTGCCTCAAGTGCCTTTCGATAGGCCTCTCCGGCCCGCTTGGCGTTGTTCAACCGGAACCAGCAATTGCCAAGGAGCATATGGAACTGATAGGGCACATCGGCGTGGTCTTTGCTAAGATACTGGTCAAGCAGGCTGACACACTGCTGTGCGTCCCCGCGATCGAGACACGCCTTGGCCTTGTAGATAACCTTGGTTTCCCGATAGGAAAGTGGCCGGTCGCCTGCAAGCACCTGGGATCCAACCAGCACCCACAGGGTCCCAAGGACGACCCCAGCGAGCAGTTTCTGAAAACGGCATATTGCAATGATTAATCTCATGACAGACCTCCTTCTTGCCAATCAAGATCAGCAAATGCATCAAAAAACCGGCCTTGGACAGGCCGAATTTCTCCTCCACAACTGTCCAGACAAATTAGCAGAAGAATGTGACGGTCTTGTTACGATTCTGTGAAAGTTTTGTGAAAGGCCGCCCCGAAAGCCCCGGCCCATTCTGCCCTGACATGCTTTAATCAAGGCATTTAGCAGTCTTCTAAATAATTATGGTTCCCGGAACCGGCAGCAGATTTCGATTACGCACGATAATGCAAAAGTTCTTCCTTAAAGGATGGACACAGGGCGTATCCTGCGTCTCGGACTTTTTCAAAGACAAATACAATGCCAACAGATGGCGGCCCAAGGCAGGAAAATGAAAAATCTAAACAGAAAACTAACGATAAACTAAC
>DAOURD010000288.1:0-3484 GCA_030625295.1 Desulfobacterales bacterium
AAGAATACTTTAAGCGGATGCGGTGTTAGATTTGAGAGATTATCAACAGTCAGCTTTTTCAATGCTGAAATCATTGATTCTGGTTTTCTGTATGTTCCAACTGCATATGCGTCAGCTTCGTATTCACGTTTTCTGGAAAGCATTTTACTAAAGATTGAAATAACCATATTGATGGGGGCATACAGAAAGGCAAAAAATATCAGACTTGCGTATATTGAAGTGTTTTGCATTCTAAAGGCAGAAAAGAGTCCCTCGTTGTTTATGAAAAAGGAAATCAAAAAGAACATCAATCCCATCGTCACAATTGACATCAGTATAGATTTGAAAACGTGCTTCTTCTTGTAATGTCCCGTTTCATGGGCAAGGATAGAAACGAGTTCATCCACTGAGTATTTCTCTATCAGCGTGTCAAATAAGACAATTCTACGAAATTTTCCAAAGCCTGTGAAGAAAGCATTTGTTTTGGTGGAGCGTTTGGAGGCATCCATTTTGAAAACCCCTTTCATCCTAAGATTTTGTGATCGGACGTAGTCTTCAATGGCCGCCTTGAGCTTGCCGTCTCCCAGGGGGTAGAACTTATTGAACAATGGCAGTATCACGACAGGGGCAAAAAACGTAAGCACTATTTGGAACAGGACCACCACGACCCAACAGTAGACCCAGGCCCAGTTTCCGGCTTTGCCGAAAAACCACAAAACGACCGAAAATACAGGTGCACCAATCATGGCGGCCAACAGCCAGCTTTTCAGTATGTCCAAGATAAATGTCCTCACAGTGGTTCGATTGAAGCCGTATTTCTCTTCAATGACAAAGGTGCTGTAGGCTGAAAAGGGAATGGAGATTATTTGGGAAGCCAGCATCAGAATTCCCGCAAAGATAAGTCCCGTGGAGATAGGGCCGAGTCGAAAGGTTCTTGCAATCTGGTCGACAAAGTTGAAGCCGCCGATAAGAATGAAGGCGACCGTAATCGGTGTCGTGATTGTGCTGGCAATTATTTCAAACCGCGTATTTTCTCTCAGATAATTTTGGGCTCTTTTGTATTCTTCAGCATCGTAGTAGCCCTCATATTCTTCGGGTAGATCGGTTTTTGCATGCCTTACATTGAGTGTCTCCACCACGATATCTAAAACATAATTGCCAACGATAATACAAAGGATAATGACCAAGTAAATGTTCATGGGCGGAGCAACCAGTAGACGCTCAATGGCTGAAAAATTCGTGGAGAGCAGAGACTGCGCAGAGGAAACATGATTGGCATCTGAGGGGCGAAAATCAGGTTCGAATAGTCAGGCTCCCGCCGCCTTAAACGCCGCATTCACAATTGCCTGCGCCTCTTCTTGAATCTTCTTCAAGTGCTCCTTCCCTTTGAAGCTCTCCGCGTAAATCTTGTAGATGTCTTCCGTCCCTGAGGGGCGGGCAGCAAACCAGCCGTTTTCGGCGACGACCTTGAGGCCGCCGATGGGGGCGCCGTTGCCCGACGCGTGGGTTAGTTTGGCGGTGATTTTTTCTCCGGCCAGCTCTTTGGCCACCACCATGTCGGGCGAGAGTCTTTTGAGTACGGATTTCTGGCCTGACGTTGCGGGCGCGTCAATGCGCTCATACACGGGCTTTCCGAATCTTGCTTCAAGGTCTTTGTACAACTCGCCGGGGTCGCGGGCTGTTTTTGCGGTGATCTCCGCAGCCAAAAGGTCCATGATGATACCGTCCTTGTCAGTGGTCCAGACCGTGCCGTCCTTGCGTAAAAAGGAGGCCCCGGCACTTTCCTCCCCGCCGAACCCGTACGAGCCATCGAGGAGCCCATCCACAAACCACTTGAACCCCACAGGCACCTCAGAGAGCTTACGGTTCAGGTACGCCGCCACCCGGTCGATCATGGAGCTTGAGACCAAGGTTTTACCAACAGCAGCGTCCGGTTTCCAATTCGGCCGGTTCTGGAAGAGATACCAGACGGCCACCGCAAGATAGTGGTTGGGATTCAGTAACCCGGAACCTCTGGTTACGATGCCGTGACGGTCGGTGTCTGGGTCGTTGCCGAAGGCGATGTCAAAGTTGTCCTTGAGCCCGATCAGGCTTGCCATGGCATAGGGGGATGAGCAGTCCATGCGGATCTTGCCGTCCTTGTCCACGGTCATGAATCCGAAGGTTGGGTCGATGGCGCCGTTGACCACCTCTATATCAAGTCCGAACCGCTTGGCAATTGGATCCCAGAAACCCAGGGCCGCTCCGCCCAATGGGTCCACACCTATTTTCAGTCCGGCTTTCGCTATGACTTCCGTATCGATAATGTTTGCCAGGTCCTCTGTGTAAGGGCCGATGTAGTCGTACTGGTGCGTAGTGTGCGCGGAAATCGCCTTTTCGAAGGACGTCCGGCGCACGTCCTTGTTCCCTTCTTGTAGAATTTTGTTAGCCCTATCTTCAATGAGCTTGGTGGTTTCGGTGTCAGCCGGTCCGCCGTGAGGGGGATTGTATTTGAACCCACCGTTGTCGGGCGGATTGTGGGAGGGGGTGATGACGACGCCATCAGCAAACCCGCTTGTTTTGCCTCGGTTGTGGGTAAGAATGGCGTGAGAGATGACCGGTGTGGGCGTGTAGCCGAGTCCCTTCTGAATCATAACGGTCGTGCCGTTGGCCACAAAGACCTCCAGAGCGCTTGCCAGGGCCGGTTCGGACAGAGCATGCGTGTCCATGCCCATGAAAAGAGGGCCGGTGACGTTCTTGGATTTCCTGAATTGGCAAATGGCCTGGCAAATGGCCAGGATATGATCCTCGTTGAAGCTATTCTTGAAAGAGGAACCCCTGTGGCCCGAGGTGCCGAAGGCAACCTTTTGGGCAGGGTCCGTGACGTCCGGTTTGCGGGTGTAATAGGAAGTGACAAGTCTTGGGATGTTTACAAGAAGCGAGCGTGGAGCCGGTTTCCCGGCCAGTTTGTGCAGAGCCATATCTTAACCTCTTAACCTCCAGAAAGGGAATTTGGACAAAACACCTGGTGAAATGCTGACATTCCCTCCTTCCGATGCCGTGATTACTGAATGCTGACGAATTTTCGCATCTTTGTGACCATATAATTCTATCCGATAATATACCGAATAACAACTGATAACAATGGAACCTTCCCAACTGCCTCATGAAACGGGTCTTCTCACTTCGGCAACTGGAATGAAGACTTCTCACTTCATGGTCTCAATGACCTTCAAAACATTAAGATAGAGCTGCGCAGCTTCTGGAGTTATTGTTGTATGGCTCCTCCTTGCATCACGTGGAATCCATTTCCCGGAATGAAGAATTAACCCGACATACCCTCCGCCTCTATCGTAGAATTTGTAGTTGCCTTTCTCGGTTCTTTCCAGTCTGCCGACAACATCACCATTCTGGTTAAACATTTCCCATTCGTTTTGCCCTTTTGGTCTGGTTACCAGTTGCTCTGAAAAAACCGGGAATGAACTGGAGCAGAAAAGAACAATCATTGTTGCTAATAGAATTACCT
>DAOURD010000299.1:0-3379 GCA_030625295.1 Desulfobacterales bacterium
GCTCAAGCTATGGCGGATTGATGGCTGCTATATATGCATTTAACAACCAAGAGAGGGTCAAGAAGCTCATTCTTTTGGCACCGGCCCTTGTTTTTCACGAATTTGAGCCGTATCTACGGAAAAGGAGTAATATACCCGTTATCATTTACCATGGAAAAAACGATGATGTGGTCCCCTTGGCACCTGTTCACGAAATTGCCCGCATGGTCTTTGAAAACTTAAGCTTCAACATTGTTGATGACGACCATATCCTCAGCAAAACCTTCAAATCCATCGACTGGGACAACCTGCTTGAAGGGTGACACCATAATGGTGTGCTCGTGGGGGTAAGCCCCATAAGCACTAAGTTGTTTTTGCCCAGGAAGGATTGAAAAAATGAACATCGAACATTGAACGTCCAACATCGAACGTTGAATGAGAGAAGATGAAGAAACAGAGTTTAAAAAACCTGAACTACTAAATCATATTTTACAGGAAACAGAAGAAGAACTTAGTTCGCTTCGCTCACAATTGGAATACTGGAATAGTGGAATAGTGGAATGTTGGGTTTAAGAGGATTTTGGTCTTTTTTTCTTTTACATCATTCCAATATTCCATCATCCCCTGATCGAACCCTGGCCCAGCAAATTACCAGGGCGGGCTTGCAATAGCGCTAATAAATATCTATAACTTCAATAGGTTGTAGAAATTCCGAGACGTACAATTTGTGTATTTATACCCCGCTATATAACGTCTGTCAACAATTATTTTCTGGGAGAAGACACAAAACCTTCATCGGTTCTTACCTCTCTTTGCGAGCTAAGGGCTTGCGCAGAAATAACTTGGCGGAATTAGCGCTCAGATTTGGTCAAATACGGTCTGAAGCCGGGATGCCAAAATGGTAAGTTGTTTTTGCACAAGCCCTAAGTTCTGAGAAGACTGGTTTGACTTCACGCACCGAGAAAGGTATGGTCCATCCTAATGCCATGCCTTGGACTTCTGTTTGGCCTTTTGCAAGCAGAGAAATCCCATTGTTGTCAAGTTTGAAAAAAAGTGGGAGATAGTAACTTCTCAATAAATCCGGGCAAGTCGACAATCCTACGAGTTTTCTGGATGCCCGCCTACGCGGGCATGACGGGGAACTCGCCACAATCGTCATTCCCGCCCCTGCTTCCGCAGGGGCAAGCTTGTCCCCGCGAAGGCGGGGAGCGGGAATCCAGGACTCATTGCCCCGACTTATTGAGAAGTTACGGGAGATAGACCTAATGAAGCGATTTGCAAACATATTGGCGATAGCGGCGCTCATTATCATATTCTTTTACCAACCCCTTTTTGGAGAGGAGCATTCAAGTCCCCTTCCACTGGGTTCACATTTTTCAAAGACGTACAAGGATGATTTGAGTACCCTTCTGGCCAGGCGATACATCCGGGTGTTGACGACCTTTAACAAGACCAACTTTTTCCTTTCCGAAGGGAAGTTTTTCGGGTTTGAGTACGCACTATTAAAGGATTACGAGAAATTCCTGAACAAAGGGATCAAAAGGCGGGAGCTGAGGACTGTCCTTGAATTTATCCCTTGTCCCCGTGACCGACTGATCCCCAGACTGTTGGACGGGTATGGCGATATTGCTGCGGCTGGACTGACCATCACTGCAAAACGACGCGCCAATGCAGATTTTACAAAACCCTATTTGACCGGAGTTGATGAAGTGGTTGTCACTCACAAAGGGGTTCCAAAACCGCGGACCATCGAAGATCTGGCCGGACGAAAGGTTTTTGTCAGGAAGAGCAGCAGTTATTACGAAAGCCTTACCTCCCTCAACAGGAAGCTTTTGAAATCAAAAAAACGGCCTGTCCGGATCATAAAGGCGGATGAGAACCTGGAGACCGAGGACATCCTCGAACTGGTTAACACCGGTGCGGTAGAGATGACCGTATCCGACAGCCACATTGCCTGTATGTGGGCAGGAATATTTGAGAATCTGGAGGTTCACAAGGATGTGAAGCTTCGCTCAGGGGCTGAGATTGCATGGATGATCAGAAAGAATAACCCTGAACTGAGGGCGAGTTTGAACCGGTTCTTGAAGACCCACAGGAAGGGCACACTCTTGGGAAACATCTACTTCAACCAATATTACAAAAAAAATCCCTGGATCAAGAACCCACTCCGCTATGGAGAGGAAAAGAACCTACAGAAATATAAACAGCTCTTTCAGAAGTATGCGGCACGTTACGGATTCGATTGGATGCTGATTATGGCGATGGCATGTCAGGAATCCGGGCTGGATCACAATAAGAAAAGTCGATCCGGTGCTGTCGGCATCATGCAGGTACGGCCCGAAACGGGCAAAGACAAGAAGATCGGTATCGAAAATGTTTATCTTTTGGAGAACAATATTCATGCCGGTGTGAAATATTTGGCTTTCCTGAAAGATCGATATTTCGACGACCAAGAGATTCGACCTCGGGACCGGGTTCGGTTTGCCATCGCGTCATATAATGCGGGCCCCGCCAAAGTGCGCCGGGCCAGGTCATTGGCAAAGAAGATGGGGTTGGACCCCAACCGGTGGTTTCGGAACGTGGAGTTGGCAGCCCTGAAGCTGATTGGACAGGAGACTGTCCGGTACGTCAGTAATATCAATAAATATTATGTGATATACCGGCTTGCACCGGAACACTTGGGAACACGAGAGAAAGAAAAAGACGAACTCAAGAAACAAGAAGATCGGGGGCATCTCTACTACCAACGCTCGGCATTCTTGCAGAAATAAAAGCCTATTTGCTCGTGATACGATAACTTCTCAAAAAGTTGGGGTATCTCAGCAGGCTCTCCCCAATAGGTATTCAGATAGCTCTTGAGAAGCCGCCAGGGGACATCTTTTTTCAGGTCAGGTATTGGATAGGACCTGACAGGCAAAACAACGGCACCATGTTCGACATGCCGTCCAGACCCACTTACAATCAGGCTTGTTAGCTCGTATGTGACTTTCACGTGTGCCTGGCCTGATACGCTTGAGACCATTTGACCCTAAGAGGCAGGATGCAATTTGACCAGACCTGAAAAAAGATGTCCCCTGGCGGCTTGCAGCTCATTGAGAGGTTACCCCAACTTTTTGAGAAGTTACGTGATACGTATCGTACAGCGGCAACGTTCGCATCGTTGACTCATAAGGGAAGGCAATCACTATGGACAGGAGACCCCATGTTGGTGTAGCGATCATCGTGGTGAAAGGTAACAGAGTGCTTCTTGGCAAGCGAAAGAACACCCACGGCTCAGGTACTTGGCAGTTTCCCGGCGGTCATTTGGAGTTCAACGAATCAATCGAGGATTGAAACATAACTTTAGCTTACTTGATTAGCTTATCAAGATTGCGGATAGCCACTGTCGGCAGAGGAAAAT
>DAOURD010000175.1:0-4483 GCA_030625295.1 Desulfobacterales bacterium
GGGGTTCCTGTGGTGGCCCTTGATGCGCCCGGGGTGCGCGAGGTCGTGGTAGATCACCGCAACGGCAGGCTCCTGCATTTTGAGACCATCGCGGAATTCTCATCTGCCTTGCAGTGGGTTGCCTCGCTTGCCCCTGAACAAATGCGACAACTCAAGGAGGGCGCCAAAAATACCGCCGAACAATTCTCCATAGGCCGCTCGGCCGATAAGGCCCTGGCTTTGTACGAGCATCTCCGGAAAAAGGAATTTGTTCACCGGCATGCGGAGTACAACGTGTGGACGACCGTCCTGCGTCTGATCAAGACCGAGTGGGACGTGCTAAAAGGTTTAGCCGAAGCGGCTGGCGCTGCATTCAAGGTTCACAAGACGGGAGGTGAAACGCAACCATGATCTATCGGCTTGAAGTGCTTCTACGAAAGGTGCGCCGCCGCGTCAGCCTTAGTGAGTGGTTGATCCGTCTGCTTCGCCTCCCAAAATCGAAGGAAACAGCCACGACTCCCGGTCTCGTCATGATCCAGATTGACGGCCTCTCCCATACGCAATTGAGCCGTGCCCTTGAAAACGACAGGATGCCTTTCCTTCACAACCTCCTCGGGCGCGAGCGATATTCCTTGCACACGCTTTACTCCGGCATGCCTTCGAGTACGCCGGCCGTTCAAGGGGAACTCTTTTATGGCGTCAAATGCGCGACCCCGGCCTTCAGCTTCATGGATCGCGAGTCTGGCCGGATCATGCGAATGTTCGATCCCGCCTCGGCTGCCGGCGTTGAACAGAAACTAGAGGAAAAAGGAGAGCCCCTTCTCAGAGGCGGAAGCGCTTACACGGACATCTACACCGGTGGCGCGGCTGAGTCCCACTTCTGTCCGTCGTCTCTCGGCTGGGGATCGCTTTTCCGGGTGGCCAATCCCCTTGCTTTGAGTTTTCTCATCCTCTCCAACGCTTACAGTTTCGTGCGCACGGCCGTTCTCCTGGTCATCGAGTTCTTCCTGGCTATTGTTGACTGCCTCCGCGGCCTGATCAATGGCCACGATCTGGTAAAAGAACTCAAATTCGTGCCGGCTCGCGTGGCGATTTGCATTCTGCTGCGTGAATTGGTCACGATTGGAACAAAGATTGATATCGCAAGAGGGTTGCCTGTCCTCCACCTCAACTTCATCGGCTACGACGAGCAGGCTCATCGCCGAGGGCCCTCATCAAAATTCGCCCATTGGACCCTCAAAGGGATCGATGACGCTATCGCCCGAATCTGGCGCGCGGCAAAACGCTCGGCTCGTCGCGATTACGACGTCTGGGTCTACTCTGACCACGGGCAGGAAAAAACACTCTCCTATCCCAACCAACACGGCCGGACCATAGAGGAGGCCGTGGCCGACGTGTTTGAGCATTTGGAGGACGAACGTACTGATGTCCGGCCCGACGATCGCCCGGGCATCCAGTATCAACGTGCACGCCATCTCGGTGGCAAGAAGATCCAAAAGCTCTTTCCTGTCCACCCTGAAGCTAAAGAAAAACCGAAAAGTTCCAAGCTTGCCGTGACAGCAATGGGCCCCCTGGGCATGGTTTACGCTTCCCGTGAACTGGTGCCCGCGGAACGTGACCATCTGGCCAGGGAACTGGTGGACTCCGCAAAGGTCCCTCTTGTGCTGGTGACCAACGGGCCCGCAAGACTACGGGCCTGGACCGAAGAAGGTGAGTTTGTGTTACCCGAACAAAAAGAAAAGATCCTCGGTCCTGACCATCCCTTCCTCGAAGAGGTCACCCGTGATTTGATTGCATTGTGCCAGCATCCCAACGCCGGAGACTTTGTGATCTGCGGATGGCGAGCCGGCGCCGAACCCTACAGCTTTCCCATAGAGAACGGTTCCCATGCGGGGCCGGGACCCGAGGAAACAAAAGCTTTCGCGTTGCTACCTGCCGATACGCCTCTTCCCGAGCGCCACAGCGATTACCTCCGCCCCATGGATCTTCGCCACGCCGCCTTCCACGCCCTTGGCCGATCCGAAGGCAGGATTTCCATGAAACCGAATCGGAAGACCGCCGCAGACCAAACGCTTCGCATCATGACCTACAACGTCCACAGTTGTATCGGGATGGATGGCAAGATTCTACCCGAGCGGATCGCACGTGTGATCGCCCAGCACGCCCCTGACATCGTTGCGCTTCAAGAACTGGACGTGGGCCACACGCGCACCAATGGCGTTGACCAGGCCCGTCTCATCGCACGATCCCTCGAAATGGAATTTCACTTTCATCCGTCAATCCGCATGGAAAAAGGTCTTTACGGCAACGCCATCCTGACCCGTTTTCCCATGCGTCCGGTCAGGGCTGACAAGTTGCCCGGGCTGCCCAACAAGCCGCACCTTGAACCCCGAGGAGCGCTCTGGGCCGCCATCGACGTGCACGGAACTGAGATCCAGTTCATCACCACCCACTTGGGGCTTAGGATGAATGAACGGCGGGTGCAGGCTGGCGCGCTGCTTAACGCCGGCTGGCTATCCCATCCCGATTGTCGCGAGCCGATTATTCTATGTGGCGACTTCAACGCCCTCCCGTCTTCACCCGTGTGCCTCCGGCTCCGAGGCCGTCTCCACGACGCACAGATCAAGATAGACAACCACCGCCCGAAAAACACCTGGTTCGGGCGGTATCCATCGGCTCGCATTGATCACGTCTTTGTGGACGTCAGTGTCGAGGTGGTCCACGTCGAGGTGCCAAGCACCGAGCTTACGCGCGTTTCTTCTGACCATCTACCGCTGATCGTTGACGTTCGAATACCCAGGAAAGAGCAATATGATATTTACATTTCCAAACCGTGTGTGATAAATTCTTTTTCATAATAGACTCCTTTCGTATTGGGTTTGAGAAATGAGCGAACAAGAAAACACTGATCTATCCAGCCAGGGCACGGTGGTTTCAGTGCGGGGCAGCGTCATTGATGCTCATTTTCCGCGAAGACTTCCTCTCCTTCACAGCCTGTTGAAAGCTGGTGAAGACCTTGAGATAGCCATTGAGGTGCGAATCCATCTTAACTCCGAAATGGTTCGCGGTGTCGCGCTGAGACCGACCCGGGGCTTGGCCCGGGGTTCCCTGGTTATTGACACGGGACAGTCTCTGATGGTGCCGGTCGGACCGCATTTGCTCGGCAGGGTATTCAATGTGTTCGGAGAAACCATTGACAGGAAAGGTGAAGTAAAAGAAGCAGAATGGCGCTCCATTCATCGTGAGCCGGTGCCCATCAACCAGCGGGCAACTACATCGGACATTTTTGAAACCGGTATCAAGGCCATTGACGTCCTGGTGCCCCTGGAGCGGGGAGGAAAAGCCGGTCTCTTCGGAGGTGCTGGTGTTGGCAAAACTGTGATCATTACAGAGATGATCCATAACATGGTGGGTCGTCATGAGGGGACCAGCATCTTCTGCGGTATCGGTGAACGTTGCAGGGAAGGGGAGGAACTCTACCGCGACATGAAGGAGGCGGGTGTGCTGGACAACACTGTCATGGTCTTTGGCCAGATGAATGAACCGCCCGGTGCCAGATTCCGGGTGGGTCATGCAGCACTGACCATGGCCGAATACTTCCGGGATGACGTCAAGCGTGACGTTTTGCTCCTGATTGACAACATCTTTCGTTTTATCCAGGCCGGATCAGAAGTCTCCGGCCTCATGGGGCAGATTCCGTCACGGCTCGGGTATCAGCCGACTCTGGGAACGGAACTGGCGGAACTGGAGGAGCGAATCTGCAACACTGCAACCGGTGCTATTACTTCCATTCAGGCCGTGTACGTGCCGGCAGATGATTTCACGGACCCTGCGGCAGTTCATACCTTTGCTCATCTGTCTGCCTCCATCGTGCTATCCCGAAAAAGGGCCAGCGAAGGGCTTTACCCTGCCATTGATTTACTCCAGTCTACCTCCAAAATGCTGACACCCGTTATTGCAGGAGAGAGACACTACCGTGTGGCCCAGGAGGTCCGTAGAACACTGGCAACCTATGAGGAACTGAAAGACATCATTGCCATGCTTGGCTTAGAGGAGCTTTCACAGGAGGACCGCCGAATCGTCTACCGGGCCAGACGTCTTGAGCGCTTTTTGACCCAACCCTTTTTCACAACAGAACAATTCACCGGATTGGCGGGAAAAATGGTGGACCCAAAGGACGCCCTAAAAGGATGCGAACGTATCCTCAATGATGAGTTCTCCGATTATCCGGAAAAGTCACTCTATATGATCGGAAAGATCGACGAAGTGAAGAAGTTATGAAACTCAAGGTGCTACTCCCGACCGAAGTGCTCATCGACAAAGAAGTGACCAAGGTGATTGCCGAGGCGGAAAATGGCTCTTTTTGCCTCTTGCCACGCCACATTGACTTCGTAGCGGCGCTTGTTCCGGGGCTTCTTTCCTTTGAGTCAGGCAAAGGCCGTGAAGAATTTCTAGCGCTTGACCAGGGAATCCTGATCAAGTGCGGCCAGGAGGTCCTGGTATC
>DAOURD010000017.1:0-9028 GCA_030625295.1 Desulfobacterales bacterium
ATCTTTCGTGTTCAAGAAATCAGCACGGATGGCCGAAAATGCTAATACCTCAGCAACACGAACGGCCGTTTCGAAAGTGGAGATTTTGCCTGAACATGATTTTCCGTTCAGGCACTAATTACGAGGTCTGTAATATGAAGAAGATATTGGTGGTAGATAACGACAAGTTGTTCTTGGACCGCATAAACCATGCACTTTCAAGAGAAGGGCATGAGGTAGTGACGGCGGAAAACAGTCTTTCTGCGCTGGATATTTTAAAGACCTATACCCCTGATATTATATTTATTGACCTGATAATGCCAAAGATAGGAGGAAACAAGCTGAGTAGCATCATTCGAGGGATGGAGAGACTAAGTGATGTTTATCTTGTTATTATTTCCGAAATTGCTGCTGAAAAAGAGATAGATGTTACCGCATTTGGGGCTAACGCATGCATTGCTAAAGGTCCCTTTGATAAAATGTCTAAACATATTTTTGCCGCTGTCAATCAAGTTGGCCGTACACCTTCACGATACTTGCCAGAGAAAGCGGTCGGAACCGCAGGTCTTTATCCACGGAAAACTACGAAGAAGTTGCTCGCTGTCAACAGACATTGGAAAAATATACTGGAGAAAATAACTGAGGGAGTTGTGGAAATTAGTCCTAATGGAAGGGTCGTTTATTTGAATCGCGCCGCCATTTCCCTGATCGGCATACCTGAGGAAAGGCTGTTAGGTTTGCTTTTTGTCGAGCTGTTTGCCAAAGACTGTCGCCAACAGGTAAAAGAGCTTCTACAAACCATGGCGGACAAGCCAAAAACTATTTCCGGGGATTCTCCTGTGCGTTTGAATCAATATCAAGTTGCTTTGGACGCCATGCCTACTGACGCACTCGGATTTTCAGTTATTGTTATTATAAATGACGTAACTGAGCGCAAACGGGCAGAGGAGGCATTGCGGGCCAGTGTGGAACAATTTCGCAACGTCATAACAAGGAACGCCGATGCCATTGTTATTCTGAACCAAAAAAGAGTCGTACTTTTTGTCAACCCGGCTGCGGAACTCCTTTTTGGCAAGAAAGCCGATGAGCTCTTGGGAACGGTCTTTGGGTTTCCTCTATCGGCTGGTGAAGTCACTCAGGTCGAGATTTTTAACAAGCAGGGAGACGCAGCAGTGGCGCAAATGCGCGTGGTGGAGATAGAATGGGAAGGGGAGATGGCATACCTTGCATCGTTGCGCGACATTACCGAACTGACCGAAACGATAAAAAAGATGGAACTCCTGGCGAATCTCGTTGAAAACGCCCGGCTTGATATGATTCTTGTGATGCAGCCTGAAGGTCAAATAACGGAAAGTAATGCCTTGGCCAGAACTATCTTTGGCTATTCCAAAACGGAAATGACGACGCAAAGTATAAAGGGCCTGCTGACATGTGAAGCTGATGAGACATGGGAAAAGATCATCGAGTCTGTCGAGCGGCGGTCTCACTGGCAGGGAGCTATGTCGGCAATTCGTGGGGCCGCGGGAACAATGCCTGTTCATGTGAGTATAAGCAGATATGCCGATAGTGTTGATGATACAGCAAACATGATTTGTTTTCTTCGAGATATAAGTAAGGAAAAAGAAATAGATAGAATGAAGTCTGAGTTCATATCGATTGTCAGCCATGAACTAAGGACCCCTCTTACCTCCATCAAGAATGCGGTCAGTATAGTACTTGGCGGGACGGCCGGTGAGGTCACCCAAAATCAGGAGAGATTTCTCTCCATGGTCATCAGAAACATCGACAGATTGGCCGGTATCATCAATGACCTCCTGGATTTGTCAAAACTGGAGGCAGGAAAGATGGAGCTGAGATTCCAGGAGGTAGATTTGAATGAGCCTCTAAATGCAGTGATATCATCCTTAAGATCACAGGCAGAAAATAAGTCGATTACCATAACTAAGGAAATTCCTGTTGATCTGCCAAAAGTATATGGAGATAGAGACAAGATAGAGCAAATACTTATTAATCTTATCAACAACGCTATGAAGTTTACTCCTGAAGGAGGGCACGTTTATGTTTCGGCGAAGTTGGTTCGTAGTGAAAAGCAAACCAGGAAGGTCTTCGGACCACTGACTAAAAACCATGAGTTCGACAGGGATTTCATCGAAGTTTGCGTTGAGGATACCGGCATCGGTATCCCTGAGGATAAATTAGACATGGTCTTTGATAAGTTTCATCAGATTAGCGGGTCACTCACCAGGGAAACCGGGGGAACAGGTTTGGGATTGCCGATTGTCAAAGAACTAGTCGAGGGCCATAAAGGAAATATCCGGGTAGAAAGCAAGATTGGTAAAGGGTCTGGATTTATCTTTACTCTGCCTGCATACAGGCCCGAAAGCGCCTTAAAAGAACACCTGGATATGGAAATCGCAAGGGCCAGGGAAAGAGGCATTTCCCTATCGTTAGTGATGCTGAAAATAGAGGAGTCTGAATATCTGAGCGAAGTCTATGGGGAGGAAGAGGCGCTTAAGCTACTTGATCAAGTTAAGCGGGTTGTTCAAGATGCTGCCCGCAGGACTACAGATATCACAAAAATTCAAACAACTGGCTGGGTAATAACAACTTTGGCCGATACACCTAAAGAGGGGGCCCTTGTTCTGGACAACAGGCTGAAGGATACGCTTTCTAAGCAGACATTTAAGGTAGGTAAGGAATCTATGAAGGTTAACCTGGCCTCAGGGGTGGCAACCTATCCGGAGGAAGGGGTCACTGGAGACGAACTAATGGGAAAGGCACTACTCGCTATGAAGCAAGGATCATAAGAGGGTTTCTACGAACCATGAACCCTGAACAGTTACCATGAGTGAGAAGAAAAATGAATAAGAAAAGAATCCTGATTGTAGATGACGAAAGAGACATTGTGGAGACTATCCAATTCATGCTGGAATCTGAAGGTTTTGAGTGCCTGACGGCCTATGATGGCGAAGATGCCTTGCTCAAGGCCAGGACGGAAAACCCTGATCTCATCCTCCTGGATATTATGTTGCCCAAGATAAATGGCTACCAAGTGTGCCGGCTACTAAAGTCTGATGAAGAATACAAACACCTACCCATCATCATGTTAACTGCCAAGGTCCAGGAGAGCGACAAATTTTGGGGAAAGGAAAGCGGCGCCGATGATTATGTGACCAAGCCGTTCGAAATGGAAAAGCTTATTCAGAAAATCCAAGGCTATTTGGAAATAAAGGTGTAATCTCCTTATGGCAGAGCTTCTTTGGCAAATTATTCCTTTCTTGGGTGTCGCAATCGGCGCCATAATCTTTCTCGTCCTGATTCGTGAAGCAGTCAGGTCCCTCAAAAGGCGGAGTTGGCATAAGCAGCGAGAGCATTGTCTATCCCTTATCGGACGCCTGAAGGTGGAAGAATTCCTCCCCCTTGCCCTGGAACTCAAAAAGTCATTTTCGCTCCCCCTCATTGAAAGCATCTTGGATGATTTTGGATCTCAGGGGTTGTCCCCACCTGTGCGGCAAAAGCTTGCCGGAATCTACGATCATCTCGGGTTCGTTGAACATCATATCAAGACCTTACGAGAGGCAAAAAGCTGGTCGGAGAGAGCTAATGCCGCGGAAAAACTGGGGCAAATAGGCCACGCCCAAGCTGTTCTGCCGCTGATCACCTCGTTGCAAGATGCCAGTGAAAACCGTGAGGTCAAGAGTGTGGCCATGCAGGCTTTAGGAAAAGTTCACGACGAACGGGCGATTGAACCCTTGATCGAGGCGTTGGGACTTTCAGATCCGGTCACCGGCCAACCCCTGGCCGATACCCTGGCGCAGTTTGGAGAAGCGGTTTTACAACCTCTTATGAAGGTCCTCTCCTCTTCCAAACGGGAAGCACAACGTTTCTGGGCGACAAGGATTCTAGGGGGACTGAAAACGCATCGTGCCACTTCTATTTTACTAAACGCCTTGAGCGACCACTCTCCCAAGGTACGCTCCGAAGCGGCACTGGCCCTGGGGCATTTGGGTGCTCACCAGGCAGTGCACCCCTTAAGCAAGATGTTGCTGGAAGATCCGGTCCCGCTGGTGCGCGATGCGGCCGCTGAGGCCCTGGGGAGTATTGGTGATGATCGGGTACTTGCCACTTTGAAAGAAGGTCTGGCCGATCTGGATTATGCTGCCCGGCGGCGGGCCATGGAGGCCTTGGAAAAGATGGGAGAAAAGGTGATCCCCTTCTTTCTCGAGGTGTTGCAGGGCGAATCTAAAAAGGCAGCCGCTCAAGCCGCGGCTGCCCTGGAGCGAATGGGTGCCCTGGCAACCTGGATTGAAGACCTGGGGGGAGAAAAGTGGCAGCGTGCCTTTGAGCTTCTTACACGAGTCGCCAGGGCCGGTGTTGTGGAGACATTGGCTCGTTTTCTTACACACCCACAATTACCGGTGCGAATCCGCCTCTGTCGCATCTTGTCAGAAGGGGTGAGTCCACGCATCTTTGAGGCATTAACGGAGATTGCTCAAAAGGATACTGAGTGGGCAGTGCGCCTGGAGGCCGTGCTGGCCCTCACAAAATTAGCGGATGCTCGGTCAATACCGCTCCTGACCCATGCCCTGGGTGAAGAAGAAGAGACGATTCGGGAACGTTTGTTAATTGCCTTACGAAAAGCTCCTCGTTCGCTGTTAGATCCACTGACCGATACTGTAAGTGCCCTCCTTCAGGACGCGAATCTTAAGATCCGGGTCGAAGCAATAAGGGTCCTGGCAAAAATGCACACCGAAGGCCTCTCTTCGTTGCTGGTTTCTTCTCTTTCCGATGCCTTTCCGGAAGTGCGCAGGGAAGCGGCCCTGGCCCTGCGGTATTATCCCAACAAGGAAGGGGTGCAGGCATTGATAGCAGCGCTTCAAGACCCCGACCAGGAGGTGCGAGCCGCTGCCGTGAAGAGTCTGGGTCAATTGAAGGATCCACAGGCCATCGGCCCTTTGGCAAATGCCTTTGAACAGGCGGATGAAGGATATCGAGACAATATCGCCGCCGCCCTGGCCGCCATGCCAACACAAGAGCTTTACCAATTGACCGATCTTCTGATGGGGTCCTCACACCCCAGGGCCCGGGTTGGGATCACCCGCACGTTGGCGTTGATCGGGGATCAGAAGTCCATTGGACTACTGACCACTTTTTTGAAAGATCCCGAGCCGATGGTGCGCGCTTCGGCTGCCAGCGCCCTCGGGCGGTTCAGGAGGAAGGAGGTGGCTCTGGACCTGGTGGTCTGCCTCTCTGATCCGAACGAAGAGGTTCGGGCAGCGGCTGTGAACGCCCTGGGTAAAAGTGGAGATCCCTCAGTGATTAAGAATCTGCTATCGCTACTGGAGAACGAACCAGATGCGTTCGTTTGCCAGCACGTGGCGATAGCGGTTGGCTGTCTCGCGGCAGATCAGAAGTTAGAGGTCGGAGATCAGAGGTCAGAAACAGAAATCATAAGGAGGGTCTGCGAATGGCTAAAATCATCAACCGAAATCAACTCTCAGGCGGCGGGATTGATTGCGCTTGCCCTCTTGCAAGACGAATCCAACTTTCAGAAGATTTTCAGGGCGATCCAGGAGGCCCCATTACGTGCCGCCATGCAAGGATTTTTGAAGGGGCTTTCCGGGGAAGTGCAAGATCGTTTTTTTGCTTTTCTTTCTCTCGATCCCCAACTCTTTTGGCGTGACAGGAGTGAGAAGAGCTATGAGCATTACATTCAGCTTTTGCAATCAAGCCATGAGGAACACAATCGGCTGCGTGCCATAGAGGCCTTAAGCACGTTGAGAGAAAAAGCCGCTTTACCTGCGATAGAGTCCGCCTTTGCCAAGGATCCCAGCCCACAAGTCCGGGCCGCTGCCCTGGCTGCCCTGGGTGCAATACTGGAAGGGGGATCGTTATTCGCTAGAATTGCACAGGCAGTCCAGGATCCTTCCGATACGGTTCGCTCTCAAGTCTTATCCATGCTAAACCGATTGAGTCCTAAAGAGCTGGAAGGGGCGCAGGAGCAATTAATCCTACTACTCGATACCCCTCAGGAGATGATTCGGAAGCCGGCCGCAGAGCTCCTTGCCCGCCTTTACTATCATGACTGGCACGCCCTGGCCGACCAGTTATTGGGAACGGAAAAACAATCGAATATCATTGGCCTGATTGAAACACTGGGAAAGATCAACGATCCCAAGATGTCATCTCTCTTCGTACAACTCATGAAACATGGTGATCCTGAGGTGCGAAGTGCCAGCGCCCATGCAGCAGCTACATCCGGGGTGCTGGCAAAACAGGAATGGATTCCCTATCTGGACTATCCGCAGGAGGACATCCGCCTGGCGGCCATTCAGGGATTAGGAAAACAGTTGGACGGTGAGGTTCTGGACATCTTCGCCCAACACCTGGAAGACCCCTCCCAAAAAATCCGGCGCGAGATAGCGAATCTCCTGGGAAAAGGGAGACTCCCTGGAGAGGAACGGGCCACGCAAATTTTGTGGCATCTGGCTCGGGATGAGAATTTGGAGGTGAAACTCATCAGTCTGATCTACCTCTTCCGCTCAGGTGTGACCGGCCTTGCCAAAGAAGTTGCGGCAATTATGCCCAACTTCGAGAAGAGGGATCGTGAGGCAATTCTGGAATGCCTGCAAAAAGAAGGAGTTCTTGCTCAGTTTGTGGGCACACTACGACATAGTCATCAAATCGGTGCCCGCAAGGAGGCTATGGAGTTTGTCGCCGCCCTTGATCTCCCCCATTATGCAGGTGAAATTGCTGACTCTCTGGAAGACCCGGCGAGTGACGTCCGCCTGGCAGCCATTGAGGTCCTGGGGCAAATTGAAGATCCTGCTATCAAGCGGGCCATCGAGTCCCTGGCCCAAGACCCTGTCGAAGAAGTCCGGCTGGCGGTCAAGCGGCGTAAAGTGCGGGTGGTAAAATGATTTTCATTTATATCTGGGAAATAATTGTCATTTCCTATTTTGCCATCTACAGCTCGATTAATTTCTTCTTATTCCTGGTGGCGTGGATCAAGGTGCGATTTTTCCTGCGGCTCAAAGGATTTATAGACTTTGAAATCATTTATCAATCGGCTTCGACGCCTTCCATCGCCCTCCTGGTTCCAGCCTTTAATGAACAGCAAATGATTGTGGAGAATATCCGATCAATTATGGGGCTCAAATATCCCCGTTTTGAGATTATCATTGTCAGTGATGGATCAACCGACCGGACCCTGGAAGAGTTGACCAAGGCCTTCGGGTTTATCCGGCGCGATGTCGGATATGAAGAGCGGCTTACCACCGCCCGTATCCGTGGGTTCTATGAGGCAAGTCCCCCAGATGGGAGCACAGTCACCCGTATGGTCCTGATCGATAAGGAAAACGGCGGTAAGGCAGACGCCCTGAATACGGGGCTGAATGCTGCCACTTCCCCCTATGTCTGCTGCATGGATGCCGACTCGATTATCGATACGGAGGCCCTTCTTCAAGTGATGCAGCAAATCGTGGAAGACCCGGAGCACATCGCCGCCTGCGGAGGGCAGGTTGCGATCGTCAATGGATGCAAGATTGAAAATGGGCGAGTTGCCAAGGTAGCGCTTCCTAAGAACTGGCTGGCGATGTTTCAGGTGGTGGAATACATGCGGTCATTTACCGCCGGTCGGACAGGGCTCGCAGCGCTTAACTCCCTGTTGATCATCTCCGGCGTATTCGCTGTTTTTCGCCGCGATCTCCTGCTAGATATCGGCGGTTTCTTGAGCGGTCGACTCACCTCCAAGATTGTCCAGGAATATTGTGGCAACAGAGAGACAGTTTGTGAGGATATGGAGATCATTGTCCGCCTCCATCGTTATTTGATTGAAAAAAAGATCTCCGCCCGTGTCATATTTCTACCCTATCCATTAGCCTGGACTCAGGGACCGGAAAGTATTGGAGATTTTGGAAAACAACGAAACCGCTGGTACCGGGGGCTGGCCCAGATTCTTTTTTATCACAAGAAGATGCTGTTCAATCCGCGCTATAAACAGATCGGTCTCTTTGCTATGCCTTACCAATTTCTCTTTGAATTCTTAGGCCCATTTTTGGAGATGGCCGGATATATCTCCATTCCGGCTCTCTATTTTATGGGTTTGCTCAAAATCGATATTTTACTCCTCTTTCTTACGGTCTCGATCCTCTATGGGATGTTCTTATCCATCTTTGCGGTCTTGCTCGGACTATGGAGCGAGGGCCGCATCAGAAAAGATAAGACAACCTCGACGTTGTTTCAATATCGCGGAGTGTGGAGTATTTTCAAACTGATGGTTTTTGCGATGCTCTCTATGGTAGGCTACCGACAACTCCAACTCACCTTTCAGATCAAAGGATTTTTTGACTTTCTCAATGGGAGTCAGACATGGGGAAAGTTTCAACATAAAAGACCCTAAGAGATCAGGGACTATAGATAAAAAGCTAAGGACTTTTTAAGGAAAAAGATCGTATTCATTATCATGGCGACCGCATTGGCGGCTATCCCATTGGCAGCGGAGGAATTGAATCAGCAAACAAATTTATCTGCTATACCAGGTTGAAAAGAAGTGGGGCGTGATGGCTGAAAATCAATGGCAATGGCATGCTCCGCCTGCGTTGTTCTATTGCCAATGGGACTTTTGATGAAGCATTTTCAAAATATGTCACAAAGGAGAAGGCCAAACGCTTTCTTACAAACTCGTAATGCACCCAGCAGTAGAGGCCTGTAGCGGACCGCACTATTTATATTCTCTGGTATTGCTGGGTCTTGTGCTTGCTTATTACCAGCATAGACATTGGCTTGAGCGGTTGGTGGTTATTGCTGCCACAATTCCATTGGCAGTTTTTGCTAATTCACTGAGAATTGCCGGAGAATGGAATGGTTAAGTCTGTGGATGTCCCAAGAAAGATTAGAGGGTTTGTTCCATGATTTCTTTGGGATATTCATTTTCGTTTTTACCATAGGGACGCTCCTTCTGTTTTCGTCCTTGATCCATAGGGACGCTCCTTCTGTTTTCGTCCTTGATCCATTTATTAAAGGGAAAAGGCCTGACGAAAAAGTTAAT
>DAOURD010000182.1:0-4423 GCA_030625295.1 Desulfobacterales bacterium
TTATAGAAAGGGTAGGCTCATCCGGCTCTCCACCTGAATGGGGTTTCCAGTTCTTCACAGCAGGTCTGGACTCCTACCTGGAAATCCTTGAGGAGGACTACCTTAAAACATTCATCAAAGAGGGTGGCGCCTCATTCAAGATGCTTGTCGGGGCCTACGGTGGCGGAAAGACGCATTTTCTTTACAATATCAGGGAGCTTGCCTGGAAGAACGGCTACATCGTGAGCTACTGCTCCTTAAGCCCTGAGGAGTCGCCTTTTTATCGGATGGAAAAGGTTTATAAAGCAATTGTGGAAAACCTCATGTATCCGCTCACGCCCGAGGAACTCTTTTCCGGAAGACAAAAAGGTATAGAGGCCTTTCTAAAGGTCCTTTGCCAGGATGCAAGGAAAAGGTTTGACAGGGAAACGACCGATAATGAAACACTGTTGGAGCGTCTCACCGATTATGCGGCAGATTTTGCGGGGGAAATAGAGAGTGTTAATTTTACAAGAGCCATACGGGAAGCATTTATAGCTCTTACTAAAGGAAACGATTCCGATTTTGAAGATCTTATCCAGTGGATCAAGGTCGATGGCTATGACAGACACGTCCATCGGCGGTTCGGAATCCTTCAGCCCATCGATAAGGGGCAGGCATTTTCCGCTATCCGTTCTCTCATTCAATGGATAAGAAATCTCAGGTACAACGGCCTTGTGATCCTCTTTGACGAAGCCGAACAGGTGCCGAGCCTCACCTCAAAACAGAGAGAACTTATGTTGAACAACATCAGGGAGCTCATCGATGAGTGCGGACATGCTGCATTTAAAAACATTATGATATTCTATGCCATTCCCACTGAAGCGTTCTTTGAAGGGAAATCCGGTGTCTATGAGGCCCTGAGACAAAGAATATCCACTGTCTTTGACTTCTATAATCCAACAGGGGTTAAAATAAACCTGGAGAGACTCGGACAAGAACCGGAGGCCCTCCTCAAAGAGATCGGGGAAAAACTTCTGGTCATTTACGAGACCGCATTCAAGGCCAGCCTTCCAAGGGAAAGGTGCGAAGATGCCATCGCCAGGATTGCCCATGCCGCATATGAACAGAGATTCGGAGACATAGGTTACAAGAGGCTCTTTGTTCAGGGTCTCATAAAAGGATTGCACTTCCTGCGGCACGAACCTTCTGCTCAGATAACCGAAACCTGGGCCTTTGACATGGTTGAGGCATGAATTTAGGGCTTCGCCCCGATTGGAGTATTGGAGTGATGGAGTACTGGAGTGATGATGAGAGTGAGCTAAAGTGAGCTAAAGTGAGCTAAAGTTACTTACTGATCCTTTTTTGTACAATGATTCTAGTTCACTTTAGACAGTTTTTATATCCAATACTCCAGTACTCCAGTACTCCAAGTCTAGTAACTTGTGAAATCTCCGAGGTGTTTATGGTCCGGCCAAGTAAACCAACTGTGGACGATATCATGGTCATTGAAGCGTTCAGGCTGGGTATCGTCCCGTACAATGCCACTGAAGCATGGACACAAGGGCGCTCAGGGGAAGTAAGCGCCATAAGGGAATGGCTGGATGATCTGGGCCAGGGGACCCTTATCATCGAAGGCCCCTATGGAAGCGGTAAGAGCCATCTTCTACACCACCTTTACGCTACTGCTATAAGGTCTCAATATGCGGTATCACTAACCGATCTTGACTCCTCCGAGGCAACTGCTGCATTTCCAAAAAGGATTTACCGACGGATTGTGAAAAACCTCAAAGCACCGATCGGCGGCGAGCAGGTCGGATTCAGGGGCCTGATGCGCGCGATTGCCGAGAACGCGGATGGCAATCCGGTTGCCGATCATCCTTATTTCGGAGCCCTCATCGATGAACTCCGGAAGAAGGGTGAGCTCAGAGAAGATACCTGGGCGTGGATCGAGGGCAGGGAGGCTGTGAAAGGAAAATACGGTAGCCTCTGGGACTATACCACCGTTGCCAATGTATACTGCCACATGCTCAGTTGCATTGGCTGGCTTATGGTCAAAGTCCTTGATTTGGACGGATTTCTGATACTCTTTGATGAGGTTGAGACCGCAAAGAGTGTGTACTATCAATACCAGTTCGTGAGAGGGCTCAATTTCTTCAGGGGGCTCTCTATGGTAGCCAATGACGAACCAGTACTTCTCGAAGAAAAGGTAGTAAAAGATCTCACGAGAAAGGGGGAAGAGACAGGACTTGTCTATTCGGGGCATTTCCCGATCCCTTATCTCTATCGGATTCCGTCCTATCTCAAAGTCGTATTTGCTATAACACCAGCAGTTTTGACTGGTGAGTTCCGCAGATGGCGCAGCACAGTTCCCCTCCTTGAGCTTGACTCGCTGGGCATTGATGACTTGCGCAGCTTGTTCGACATGTTTGTGAAACATTACGAGAAGGTTTATGGGGTCCGTATCGACCCGACTGACAGGAGGCAGTATTTCGCAATCCTGCTTGAGAGAGGCGGCTTTACATCAACGCGGATATTCATCAAGTCTATGGTGGAACTGATGGACTTCGTCAGATTCTATCCCCACGCTAACACAGAGGCGATCCTCGGTGAATGACGCAGAGATTAAAAAGTTGCTCAAAAGGGCCTATGGCCCTTTTTTCGGAAGCTTCGGCAGGTTAACCCATATACAGTCAGCCTTGATCCCGCCCCTCATGAAAGGGAAAAATGCAGTTGGTGTCTCGCCTGCTGCGAGCGGAAAGACGGAGGCAGCCCTTGGCCCCATAGCCGAAAGGGCACTTACGATCGGCGTAAAACCTCTCAGCATCTTATACGTGGCTCCCACAAGAGCCCTTATCAACGATATCGAAAAAAGGATCAGGGAACCGCTTGCATCTCTCGGCTTGAGTCTTTCGGTGAGGACAGGAGACAGGCCTGAGTTGCGCACCACACGTCCTGAAAACGTGCTCCTTACCACTCCTGAGTCGCTTGACTCTCTCTTTTGTCGCCACCCCAGGATATGGAAGGATACAAGGGCTGTCATCCTTGATGAGATCCACCTGCTCGACAATACTTACAGGGGTGATCAGTTAAGGATATTGCTCCGCCGCCTCGAAAAATGGCACACAGAAAACCCGATCCAGTACTGCGCACTGTCGTCCACAATCTCACAACCTGAGAACCTGGCAGGCCGTTACTTTGAGTCCGCTACGGTCGTAAAGGCCGGCACAACCAGGGAAATCTCCTTTCACTTATTTCCGGATATGGAACGGGTGATCCAATTCTTGAGACAGAATAAGTACCATAAGGCCCTCATCTTTTGCAACAGCCGGAAAAATGTTGAGGAGCTTGCCCTCAGGCTAAAGACTTTCTGGCCCCGCGACAGGGTTCTGGTTCACCATGGGAGTCTTTCCAGAAAGGAGAGAGAATCGGTGGAGGAGGCTATGCGCACCTGGCAGTGGGGCCTCTGTGTCTGTACAATGACCATGGAGCTGGGTATAGATATCGGGGATATTGATGCAGTGGTCCTCTATGGCCCACCACCTACCCCCTCGGCCTTTATTCAGAGAGTGGGGCGTGGAGGCAGGAGGGGAAATGAGATGCTGGCCATCGGCTGCTACAGAAATAAGCGTGATGAGAGGGTACAATTTGAGATATATTCGCGTATGGCCGAAAAGGGGTTGGTTGAGCGGATTGAGTACACGCCTGACATCTCGGTCTGTGTTCAGCAGGTATTTTCTCTCCTTTACGCAATGCCTGGAGGTTTGAGATGGGATGACATGGGGGATATACTTTCCCCGCTTTGCGAGACAGATACCTTTAAGGCCATATTACTCCATCTTGCGGATATCGGCTTTGTAGAAGAATCCCTGGGCAAGTGCCGGGCAACTACCAGGCTTATGGATATGGCATACATGGGATTCATACACTCGAATATTCCCCAAATCCGAGATTTTCGTATTGTGGACGCCAACACAGGAAGGGTAATAGGAGAATTATTCATTGAGGCCGCTGTGGGGTCCCATTTCGTCCTCTCTGGTAAGGTGTGGCAGGTCCTGCAGGTGAAACGAAAACAGAAGACATTAATTGTTGGCCAAGTCGGGCCATTAGATACTCTCGCTCGCTTCACCCGAAGGTACTCCTACGGTGCATTCTCCAGATACCTCCCCAAGGAACTAATGCCTTCTGTAGAGACTGAGTAACTTCTCAGATGATCCTCTGCCGAAAAACCTCCGGTGATGCCTGTTAAAGCAGTCAGAAAAAGATTGCCAAGACTGTGGCCGGCAAGTACTCCTTGCCCTGGAAACCGATAGTCAAACAACCAGGTGAGTAGGTTGTCATGTTCAGCCAGCGCCACCATGCAATTGCGAATATCACCCGGCGGTAGAATCTGAAACTCCTCTCGCAGACGTCCTGAACTTCCGCCATCGTCGCCTACTGTAACTATCGCTGTCAGGTCAGCCAA
>DAOURD010000100.1:0-5665 GCA_030625295.1 Desulfobacterales bacterium
GTGCAATGCGGAGCCTATTTGACTGGGGCACTTCATCTCTTTCATCAGGAAGTGATGAAATAAACAAAATCCTCCAAATCCTGCAAATCCTGTCGGATAACAGGCTATAGAGCCAGTGAAGGAAATCAAGGGAAGAATTCATGAATAAGGCAGAACTCATGCAGGCCCTGAGGAAGGAGACTGGCCTTTCAAGAAGCAAAGCCAAGGAGGTCGTTGATCTCTTCTTTGATGAAATGACGGAGGGCCTGGCCAAGGGCGACAGGGTGGAGATCAGAGGGTTCTGCAGCATCTTTGTGAAGAATTACAAAGGCTACACCGGCAGAAATCCCAAGACTGGAGAACTGGTCCAGATAAAACCAAAGAAGTTGCCCTTCTTCAAATGCGGTAAGGAATTGAAAGAAAGGGTCGACAACGAACAAACCGGGGGTAAGAAGAAATTCGACGGCAAACACTTTACGGCAAGAGAAACCAGACTGCTTGAACAGGTGGCTTTTGTATTCAAACAAGCAGACGCCGACCAAATGAAAGAGGCGTCACACCTCAAGAACGAACCATGGGACAGAACGAAGAAAGAAAAGGGGATGCTCGCAAAAATAGACTAAAGTTGACAAATCGCCTAAAACCCTTGCAGAAAAAAGGGAACCCCCGAAACTAAAGGGGCTCCCTCGATGCTGCCAAGTTGCCATGAAATCGACTCTGACTCCGCCAACCAAGGTTCGAATCCTTGCCTCCCAGCCACTCTACTTCTTCTTCGCAATCTTGGCCCATGAATCACGTAGCGTTACTGTCCTATTGAACACGAGCGCTCCATCGGAAGAATCCCGGGAATCGACACAGAAATAGCCCTGTCTCAGGAATTGGTAGCGACTTCCCGGTGCCACACCTGCCAGACTTGGTTCAACTCGGCACGACGTCAACGTCTCCAGCGAGTTCGGATTCAAATAAGCTTTGAAATCAGGACCATTCTTTTCATCGTCCGGGTTTGCCTTTACGAAGAGATAATCATACAAGCAAACTTTGGCTTTGAGCGAGTGGGCAGCCGAAACCCAGTGCAACGTTCCTTTGACCTTGCGTCCGTCTTCAGACCAACCACCTCGTGTCTCCGGATCGTAGGTACAGTGCAGCTCCACAATTTCGCCGGTTTGTTCATCCTTAACCACACCCACACATGTGATATAATATGCGTGTTTCAGGCGTACCTCACGACCGGGGGCCAAACGGAAGAACTTTTTCGGCGGGTCTTCAAGAAAATCCTCTCGTTCAATGTACAGCTCGCGTGAAAAAGGAACCTTCCGAGACCCCATACCGGGATCCTCCGGATTGTTTATTGCGTCCAGGTCTTCCACCTGGCCTTCCGGATAGTTGTCTATGACGAGGCGAAGTGGTCGCAACACTCCCATGACACGGGGCGCTCTTTGATTCAAATCTTCGCGGATGCAATACTCGAGCAATGCCATGTCGACGATACTATCCCTCTTGGCTACTCCGATGCGCTCACAAAAGTTTCGGATTGACTCTGGTGTGTATCCACGTCTCCGCATACCCGAAATCGTGGGCATTCGTGGATCGTCCCATCCGGTGACATACCCTTGTTCTACCAACTTCACAAGTTTTCGCTTACTCAGCACGGTGTAGGTGAGATTGAGGCGAGCAAACTCGATTTGCTGTGGATGATAGACCTTCAACTCGTCAAGGAACCAGTCGTACAACGGGCGATTATCTTCAAATTCGAGCGAACAAAGGGAATGTGTGATCCCTTCGATGGAATCCGAAAGGCAATGGGCAAAGTCGTACAACGGATAGATGCACCACTTGTTGCCCGTCCTGTGATGTTCTGCCCGTCGAATCCGGTAGATGGTCGGATCTCGCATGTTCAGATTTGGAGAGCTCATATCAATTTTTGCTCGAAGTACGCGAGAACCGTCCTCGAATTCGCCTGCCCGCATGCGCTCGAACAGGTCCAGGTTCTCTTCGACCGAACGTGTGCGATACGGGCTTTCTTTGCCTGGCTGAGTCAGGGTACCGCGATACTCTCTGATTTCCTCTGCGCTCAAGTCGCAAACATACGCCTTGCCTTGTTTTATTAACTGCACAGCGTACTCGTATAGCTTCTCGAAGTAGTCAGATGCGTAGAACAGCCGATCCCCCCAATCGAATCCGAGCCATCGAACGTCCGATTTGATCGATTCCACATATTCAATGTCCTCCTTGCTTGGATTCGTGTCATCGAATCGCAGATTGCAAACGCCCCCGTATTCAGCAGCAATACCAAAATTGAGGCAGATGGACTTGGCGTGCCCAATATGCAGATAGCCGTTCGGCTCCGGTGGAAATCGGGTCATGACTCGACCTTCGTTCTTGTTTGCCTTCAAGTCTTCCGCGATGATACTACGAATGAAGTTGGGGGTCATGTATTTACCCGAAGAATGTCACGGCCTTGTGCAGGCGCTCTACCACACGCCTCTGTCCCATAGCGATGAGGACATCAAAAAGTCCAGGGCCAACTGCCTGACCAGTCACCGCAGTTCGAATACCGTTGATCAGTATCCCTGCTTTGATTCCGAACTCTTCAGCCATCTTACGGATCACCCGCTCGGCCTCCTCGGCCGTAAAGGTCTCTATGGCCTGCAGGCGATCCGCCAGGATGGGAAACCACTCTTTCAGCCCTTCATGCTTAAGGATGTTCTTCTTCAAGGCCTTGGGGTCGGTGGGATAGTCGTCGGAGAAATAGGCACGACCAAGGGTCACAAAATCGGTGGTTACATGATACCTGCTTCGAATAAGGTTGATCGTACGAAGAAACCAATCGCGCTTTGCCCCCTGAAAATCCGGGTCCCATATCCCTGCCTTTTCCAACTGTGCCCTGACGTGGGGCTCAATCTCTTCAACGGGAAGATTTCTCAGGTAGTGGGTATTGATACTGATGGCCTTTGGGTCAGTAAAGAATTTCGGATCATCCTTCCTGACATCAAAGATGGCATTGGCCCGACTGATCCCTTCCAATGAGAATGCTTCGATCAGTTCTTCCTTGGAAAAGATCTCCCTCGAATCAGGCGTTGACCATCCTAGAAGAACCAGATAGTTTACAAATGCCCATGGCAGGAAACCGTGCTCCTTGTAGAAATGGACTGCAACCAATTCGCCGTGGGTGCGTTTGGAAATCTTGGCCTTTTTGGGATCCAGGGTGAGAGACATGTGGGCAAATTTTGGAATCGGTGCGCCAAGGGCCTTATAGATCAAGATTTGCTTGGGTGTATTTGCCAACCCATCCTGTCCGCGAATGACGTGGGTGATCCGATCACGGATGTCATCGACCGCGTTGGAAAGGATATACAGAGGCCGCCCATTGGAACGGACGATCACAAAATCCTCTATGTCTTCATACTTCTTTTCAATAATCCCATAAACGATGTCTTCAAAACTAACAAAGCCTCCCCCACGGGGCACCTTCAAACGAATCGTGTACGGCATCCCGGCCGCTTCCTTTTTCGCAATCTCCTCGGGTGTTAAATTGCGACAAGTGCCATCATACTGTAACGCGGTCTTTTTGATGCGCGCCTCTTCACGCTTTCGATCAAGCTCCTCTTTTGTACAGAAACACTTGTAGGCATGACCCGACTCGACGAGTTTCTGTGCTGCCGCCACATGCTCCTTGATGAACCGGGACTGGGAATAAGGGCCTTCATCCCAGGTAATGCCAAGCCATCTCAGGCTTTCAATAATCCCCTTGATCGATTCTTCGGAAAACCTCTCCGCGTCCGTATCCTCGATCCTAAGGATCAACTTACCGCCTGTCTTTTGAGCAAAAAGCCAGTTAAAGATAGCCGTCCGGGCACCGCCGATATGAAGGTATCCGGTCGGGCTCGGAGGAAAGCGTGTTCGAACTTCTTCCACGTTGTGGACTCCCTTGGTTGTAAAATTAGTCTCTCTGTTGCCAGAAAATTCGTAGCTGAGCAGTGCGCTATTCTTATCTCTCACAGAGTCCACAGAGCATCAGAGTTTCTTAAGCTGAATTGCTGAGAGGGCAATTCAGCTTAAACTGCGATCCTGCTGACGCAGGAATTTCTGTCTGAGCATAAACGCCCCGTCAGGGGCCGAGCATTTGGCCTGATTTTTCCCTCAAAAAATCAGGCCAAGAAATAATCGCCTCAGTGATCTCTGTGAGCTCGAGCGACTGGAAGGAGCGGGCGAGAGAACCATCTCTACTTCCGGCCTGTCCGAGTCTTGTTAATAGACAATAAAGCCCGCATATCCCACAACCTGGGCATAATCGCCGGTCACATCTCCTGATGTGGCATACTGGACCAACTCAGCCTTGCCTGCACCCAGTGCCTTGCATGCCTCGAGGACGATAGTCGTGGGAACCACGCCGCACATGGATATCCTGTGGCGGGCTACGGTCTGGTAAAGCCCCCTGGCGTCCAAATCAAGGATACGATCGATGGCCAGCTTATCTTTTGCATTAGCCGATTCCTGAGATTCGTAATGAGTCATATCCGTGCTCGCCACCAGGAGGACTTCTTTGCCGTAGTCCTGAATCCCCTGTACCAAGGCCCGACCGATTTCTTGACACGCATCGTAAGTCACGTGCGACAAAGCAATCGGTACAATGTTCACTTCAGGCTGCAAAAATTGAAGAAATGGCACCTGAACCTCGATGGAATGTTCCATAGCGTGCGTCTCAGGATCGTCCTTTATCTTGACCCCGGATGTCGAGACCTTCAGGATGGATTCGGCCAGGACCTCGTTGATTGGAACTGGTCCCAACGGCATGTCCCATATCCCGGAGGCACTTAGAGCGACACTAGCCCCCATACCCCGATGGTTCGGCCCCAAGATGACCACAGCGTCCGGGATAGAGATCTGAGAAAAAACGGCACCGGCTACCCCACCAGAATACATATACCCCGCATGCGGTGAGATGGCAGCCAGCACCCTCTTCGGCTCTTGTACCGGCCTGACAAATCTATTCAGATCCTCTTTCAACCTACTCTTATCACCAGGATAGAACATGTTGGCCACAGCAGGTATGCGTGACATGGATCACCTCCATTTTGTTGTTCATGATGAGGAAGCATAACACAAATGGATCATTCGGACAAGGTGAGGATCTTGTGGTTTTTGCTATCAAGTTATAAAATCGCTACGCCCTGCCCGCCATTGCCAAGCACGCTATCGTGTAAGCTGCATGCCGTACGGGGCGTTGGCAGGCGGGGATTTTATGTAACGCGGCTTCGCCGCTCGAAAAAAGGAAATTCCTATGCTATAAGTCTGGGATTAAAGGCTTGACAAAAGCTTTTTTTTGTCTATAGTACAGGTTTCCGACTCATCTAAATTGTAGTAATCATAAAAAAATATATGGAATAACAAAGGGTTAGAAGCCTCAATTCACTACGTCTGGCCGATATTTTTGTGAAAATTTGTAGTCAATTCGGCAACGCTCAAACATTATAACAGAACTTAGTTCGCTTCGCTCACAATTGGAATGTTGGAATAATGGAATAATGGGTTCTGGGAAAATGGGATAGTGGACTACTGTCAAAACCCCTCTTGACAGGCAAGTCAACAAATGACATACTTCCGCTAAAAATCATCATTCCAATATTCCATCATTCCATCATTCCGGCACGAGGCAAAAATTCAAGCCTCAAAAAAGCTTATACAT
>DAOURD010000108.1:0-5532 GCA_030625295.1 Desulfobacterales bacterium
GCATCCTCACTCGAAAACAGATTCCTTATCAGCAGGTGGAACTCGTCCTCGGTCGCATCCTTTTCCGTTCGTAGACGCCAGTGATGGATGAGGCGGTCACCCTCATAGACTCCGATCACAGTGTGGGTATTTCCTATATCAATAGCCAGCAGCATTCTTCTAACCTGACTCAAGGAGCTTTACGGTAAATACCTCTGGCTTCGCCTCCACCAGCGCGGTGTTCAGGGGTGGCTTGATAACAGCACGGCGCACATATGTGCCCGATTTTAGTCCCTCAAGGTCAACGTAAACCTGTATTCCATTGTCCTGAGCCAGCTTTTTTAATGTGTTCATGGGGCCTCTGAGCAAGATCTCAATGCGATCAGGCGTGATCACGTACCTGTAATTGCTACCTGTGGCCTGAATTGCGATATCGAGCCATTTTTCGACTATCTTGTCCTCAACTACAATTTCAACTTCAACCAGACTATCGCCAATTGCCTGAATATGGGGATTATGGTTCAGATTCAAGGCCACCTTTTTCCTGATTGTCTCGGTCAATCCTTCCACATCAATAGGTGTGGTGCGCACGGCCGATATCTTATCCAGCACACTCATCGGTCCGGTAAGGCGGACCATAGACGGGGTTGCCACCACACGGGATATGATGTAGGCCGCGGCTGGGTCTTCGTTCAAATCGGCCACAATAGGGACAGTCTTCTCTATCCGCTTCTCAATAGTTATTGTGAAGGAGGCCGGATCAATCTGAAGAACCGATACCCGCCATGGAACCTTGATCTCCTCAGGAGATATCTTGATGAATAGCGGCCCGGGTTTGGCGGTAGACAGGTCGATCTTGTAAGGCAGTTGCCGGTCTTTGAGAGCCTTAAGGCCCCTCGAAGGCCCCTTCAAACGGGCCTCGAGTACAGGAATATAGTGGACAGCGATCAGGCCATCGCTGATATGCTCGAACGTAACAGGGATGGCCAGTGTGATCTCATTCTGCTTTTCATAAAACAGTAAGCCCGCTCCAAGTAAAAGGGCAAGCGTAATAATAACTAGAAGGGCAGACTTGTACGGTATTTTAGATTTTAGATTCTGGATTTTGGATTGCATATCATCCGCCGCAAGCGGATCAGACTGTTTAGAAGAGTTGTTCATGCAAGAAATTTGAAATTATTTATGCGAGAACCTTTAGAGGAGCTTACAGGCAAAGTACGGGTCATGGGTTATGATCATGAATTCTTGATGGCATCCACCAGTTTTAGGGTCTCTCTGGTTCGTTCCGCATCGTGGACGCGTACTATGTGGGCTCCATTCAAGGCAGCAGCCGCGACTGCGGCCTGTGTTCCCGCCTCGCGACGTTCGTCCCCGGGACCCAAAAGCTTTGATATAAAAGACTTGCGAGAAGGGCCGATCATAATAGGAACTCCAAGGGGCTGCAATGCTCGAAGATCTTTGATAAGGCGTAAATTATGGGTGACTGTCTTACCAAAACCGAGTCCTGGATCCAGGATGATCTTGTCGCGCCTAATGCCTGCCTCTTCAGCCGTGTCAATGACGTCAGCTAAAAAGCTCTTAACCTCCCCAACCACGTCTTCATAATGCGGATCAATCTGCATGGTTTTTGGGGTGCCTTTCATATGCATCAACACGACCGGCACATCTGCATGAGCAACCAGATCTGCCATGGCCGGGTCGAGCCTGAGCGCTCCTGTGTCATTAACCATAACTGCCCCTGCTTCAAGGGCCTGTCTTGCCACCTCGGCCCTGGTGGTATCAATCGATATGGGAACGGAAACGCGACGGGCGAGCTCTTCAATGACCGGGACCACCCGTCGAATCTCTTTATCTGCAGGCACCGGCTCTGAAAAGGGGCGCGATGATTCCCCTCCTATGTCAATGATATCCGCCCCGGCTGCTGCCAGGGCTTCCCCGTGGGCTAGCGCATCCTCCTTGTCGAAATAGAGACCTCCGTCTGAGAATGAATCGGGCGTTACATTCAAGATGCCCATCATTAGAGTCCGAGGCCCCAAGGTCAGCAAATAGGAGCCGCATTGAAGCTCAAACATGGTTTGCAGATTCATATTGATAGGATTTAGCTAAGAAGTGGTCGGAGTTTGCCGGGTGCCGTGGTCTCATCCCCTGTGTGTGCGCCAGATTCTGTCCTTTCTTCCTTTGCCTCTGCGGTCTTGGGGACATCACCCGCGATGATGGCATCTATTTCCGTTTCCACCAGTGTCTCTCTATCGAGTAAGGCCTGTGCCAGTGCGTGCAGGACGTCCGTATTCTCCTGGAGGATCTTTTTGGCCTTTTCATAAGCCCGGGTGACGAACCCCCTGATTTCCTGATCGATAAGCACAGCCGTCTCTTCGCTATAGTCCTTATGTTGAGCAAACTCTCTTCCAAGAAATATCTGCTCTTCTTTCTGGCCAAAGGAAAGGGGCCCCAATTTCTCGCTCATGCCCCACTGGCATACCATTTTGCGCGCGGTTTCCGTGGCTCGCTCAATGTCATTCCCGGCCCCACTGGTCATCTCATCCAGGACCAACTCTTCGGCTGCCCGACCACCCATGAGTACGGCAAGGCCGTCTAAGAGGTATTGCTTCGGGTAGGTGTGCTTTTCATCTATGGGTAGTTGTTGGGTAAGCCCCAATGCACGCCCTCTGGCGATGATGGTCACTTTGTGGATTGGATCGGTCCCCGGGATCATCTTGGCTACCAAGGTATGGCCTGCTTCATGATAGGCGGTATTCCTTTTCTCCTGGTCGCTGATGATCATGCTCTTGCGGGCCGTTCCCATGAGCACCTTGTCCTTAGCCTCCTCAAAGTCAACCATTTCCAAACGCTCTTTGTCAAAGCGGGCTGCCAGAAGCGCGGCTTCATTGACCATGTTCTCAAGGTCCGCCCCGGAGAACCCGGGTGTGCCCCTTGCAAGGACGGATAAATCCACATCCTCGGCCATGGGCGTCTTGCGGCTATGAACCTTGAGGATTCCTTCCCGGCCCTTAACATCGGGTACAGGCACGACGACTTGGCGGTCAAAACGCCCGGGTCGCATGAGGGCGGGATCTAAGATGTCAGGTCGATTTGTGGCAGATATCAGAATGACTCCCTCGTTCGATTCAAATCCATCCATCTCCACGAGGAGCTGGTTCAGGGTTTGCTCTCTTTCATCGTGGCCTCCTCCAAGGCCAGCGCCCCTGTGTCGGCCCACAGCGTCAAGTTCATCAATAAAGATTATGCAGGGCGCATTTTTTTTTCCCTGAACAAACAGATCCCTGACACGGGAGGCCCCAACGCCTACAAACATTTCTACGAAATCCGAACCGCTAATGCTGAAAAAGGGAACACCGGCTTCTCCGGCAATTGCCCGTGCCAACAGAGTCTTGCCAGTTCCAGGTGCGCCCATCAGAAGCACACCCTTTGGGATTCTTCCGCCCAAACGGGTAAACTTCTTCGGGTCTTTCAAGAAATCAATGATCTCACCTAACTCTTCCTTGGCTTCATCAATGCCTGCAACATCATCAAAGGTTATCTGTGTAGACTGTTCTGACAGAAGCCGAGCTCTGCTTTTCCCGAAGGATAGGGCCTTGCCTCCCCCTGCCTGCATCTGACGCATGAAGAAGATCCATACGCCAATCAACAGAATCATCGGAAACCATGATACCAGCAAATTCATATACCAAGGGGATTCCGCAGGAGGCTTGGCTTTAATGGACACCCCACGACTTCTAAGGATCTTAATCAAGTCTGCATCCTGAGGGGCAAAGGTCTTGAAACGGGCACCATCCACCTGGGTACCAGAGATCTCTTGACCCTGAATCACGACTCCAACAACGTTGCCCTCTTCGACTTGAGCCATGAATTCTGTGTAACTGATCTCACTGTCCAGGACCCTGGACTGGTTGAACACGTTGAAAAGTAAGATCATCATGAGACTGATCACCAGCCATAGGGCCAGATTCTTGTAAAAAGGGTTCACGAAAGGATAACCTCCCTGCCTACAGGTAGTTTCTTGAGTTCGTTGAGTTTATTGGATTCTAACACAACAAACACCAAAATCTTTCACTTTTTATTAAATATAATACATTAAAATCAGGATTTCAATCTTTATCAATCATGCCGGCAAGAGTTCGGCTTTCAAGACCTTTTTCGTTTTCTCCGTGACCTTGGCCGAATCATCTATGCGGTATCCCCCTACCCAGATAATTCTCCCGCCACTAAGGAGAATGGGGCAGCGCAGCCTCTTTGAGCGGGGAACCTTGTGGTTGATGAAGAAGGTCTTTACCTTCTGTGAGCCGGCCATCCCCAAAGGCCTGAATCGGTCTCCGTGCTTGAAGTTTCTAACCTTGAGCGGAAAACGGACCGCGGTTAGGTCAAATAGCGCTGTGGTCAGAGGATAGTCCTTGGGGTGAGAGACTTCACTGGCATCGCACACCGAGAGTTTCAGAAAGATCCCTATCTCACGGATAAAGGTAGTCCGCATCCGGGGTATGACATATTCAAACCCCACAATTTCCTCAGGGAGACCCAATAGAAAGCTGACCTCTTCCCGGTCACGAACTACACTAACCCCCTGCGGCAGGTCAAGATGTCCCGAAGGTGAGGGCGCGGCGATGAGCCGCACCACTGCTTTGACATGAACATGGTCCAGTCGTCTCAGCTCCCCTTTTAGTGATGAGACAGCGTGGCGTACGAGACGGCGCAACAGCGCAGGGTGCAGATCAGAGAGCCCACGAGCCAAAAGGGACAGGCGATCCGGTGTCTGGTCCAATACAAGATCCTGAAGTGTTCTCCTAACCTCCAGGTCCCAAAAATCCTCTTCATCTCTTAGAATGGAGGCAAGTCGGTTCAGGGCACAAGCCGTGTTCGGGTTGTAGCGCTTCTTGAGGTGGGGCAACAGTTCATGACGTATCCGGTTCCGCAGGTATTTTGTATCCAGGTTGGAGCGGTCTCTCATGTACTCAAAGTCACCCAGTTCGAGGAAGGCCAGTATCTCTTTCCTGGTTAAGCCTATGAGGGGTCGGATGATGTGTCCTTGACGAACAGGGGGGATCCCGATAAGTCCCAGGGGGCCTGTCCCTCGCAGCAAATGCATGAGGATCGATTCAGCATTGTCATCCGCATGATGCCCAAGGGCAATCTTGCTGGCAGAATATTTGGCTGCCACCTCATCATAGAAGGCATACCGAACAATCCTGGCTGCTTCCTGGAGGGATAGTCGATGCTCGGCACCATATTTTGCTACGTTTTTTGAACCGATTTCACAGGGAATACCCAAATTTGCGGATAGCCTGCCGACAAATGCTGCCTCCTGATCTGCAGTCGCTCCGCGTAATTGGTGGTTCAGATGTGCTATGACCAATCGGAGAGACCACTTAGGCCCAAGGGTCACAAGACTGTGAAGGAGCGCCACAGAGTCCGGTCCACCTGAAACGCCAACCAGGACGGTGTCTCCCTCATCGAGCATATGATAATGGCGGATAGCGGTCTCAACCGCAGACAAGAAACCCTGATTTTTCCTGATCGTTGGCATGGAGTGCGATAGAT
>DAOURD010000081.1:0-5979 GCA_030625295.1 Desulfobacterales bacterium
TAATGTCAGAATTTCAAAGATATCTTCTTCAAATGCCTGGGAAAATTTCTTCAGGTCACGCAGGGAAAGCTCTTGCAGTTCCTTGTTTTGATCCATGGCATACCGTACGACTTCCCCCACGCAATGGTGTGCATCTCGAAAACCAATGCCCTTGGACACCAGATAGTCCGCCATATCTGTCGCATTCAAAAAGCCTCTTGAAGCTGCTTTCTTCATGGCCTCCCGGTTCACTTTCAACCTCGGAAGGAGCTTTTCATACACCTCAAGACATCCCTTAAGGGTGTCAACTGTGTCAAACAGGGGTTCCTTGTCTTCCTGCATATCCCGGTTGTAACTGAGGGGGAGACCCTTCATCAGCGTAAGCAGCGCCATCAGGCTTCCAAATACCCGCCCCGTCTTGCCCCGGACCAACTCCGGCACGTCCGGGTTCTTCTTTTGGGGCATAATGCTGCTCCCTGTGGCAAAGGCATCAGGTATTTCCACAAATCCGAATTCAGCAGTGGACCACAGGACCAACTCTTCTGAAAGGCGACTCAGATGAACCATGCAGATGCTGGCTGCAGCCAGAAACTCCGTTACGAAGTCCCGACTACTCACAGCGTCCAGGCTGTTGGCGGAAACCTCAGGAAACTCAAGGAGCTTGGCAGTATATTCTGAGTCAATCGGATACGTTGTTCCGGCCAGGGCCGCACTACCAAGGGGCATCACATTGATCCGTTTGAGGGCTCCCTTGAAGCGGGCACTGTCCCTCATAAACATTTCATAATAGGCCATGAGGTGGTGGGAAAACAGCAATGGCTGAGCTGGTTGAAGGTGTGTATATCCTGGCATAATGACATTAATATGCTTCTTTGCAAGCTCCACCAGGGTCTGACGCAAGCCTCTAAGCCTGGTAAGTATGATTACCACCTCGTCACGGAGGTACATCCGAACATCCAGCACCACCTGATCGTTTCGGCTTCTTGCCGTGTGAAGTTTTTGTGCGGCCTTGCCAACTTCAGCAGTGAGTCGGGCCTCAATGTTCATATGAATATCTTCCAACGACTCATCCAGCTCAAGGTCGCCACGCTCAATATCCCGTGCAATCCTGCAAAGACCTTCCACAATCTGGGAGGCATCTTCCTCGGAAATGATCGACTGTTTGGCCAGCATGCGGCAGTGGGCTATACTACCCTGAATATCATAACGGTAGAGCCGCCTGTCAAAGGCGATCGAAGCCGTAAAAGACTCTACAGTTCGATCGGTTTTTTCAGCGAATCTGCCACCCCACGGCTTTTCTGTCACAAGATACCTCACACTTTCCCTTGCTTCACCAGGGCCTGAATCCGAAGCCTCAGGGCATTAAGGCGGATAAAGCCTTCCGCGTCCTGCTGGCGATAGACCTGGTCTGCTTCAAATGTAGCAAAATCACGCCTGTAGAGAGAATTGTCGGATTTGCGGCCCAAGACACGGCAGTTTCCCTTGTAGAGCTCCAAGCGCGCGGTGCCTGAAACCGTCTCCTGGGTCTCGTCTATCATGGCCTGCAATACCTTCATCTCTGGTGAAAACCAGAACCCATAATAGACAAGTTCAGCGTACTTGGGAACCAATGAATCCCGAAGATGCATGACCTCGCGGTCCATGGTAATCGACTCTATAGCCATGTGAGCTACTCTCAGGATCATACCGCCCGGGGTTTCATACACCCCTCGAGACTTTATCCCTACAAACCGGTTTTCCACCAGATCGACCCGCCCTATACCGTTTCGGTCTCCAAGCGTATTCAGCCTGCCAAGGAGTTCTGCAGGGGAAAGCATTTCGCCGTTTACGGCTACAGGGTCTCCTCGCTCGAATGAAACTTCTACAACCTCCGGCCTGTCAGGTGCTTCAAGGGGAGACACGGACATTGTGAACATGTCTTCGGGGGGGCTTTCCCACGGATCTTCGAGTATCCCACCCTCATAGCTCACATGAAGTATGTTTCGATCCATACTGTACGGCTTTTCCTGTGTTGCAGCCACTCGAATACCGTGGTCTTTAGCATAATCCATAAGGGACTGACGCGAACTCAAGTGCCAAACTCGCCAGGGCGCAATAATCTTCAATTCAGGAGCCAGGGCCTGGTAGGTGAGCTCAAATCGCACCTGGTCATTCCCCTTGCCGGTGGCTCCATGACTGACCCCATCAGCACCCTCTGTCCGCGCTACCTCAATCTGGCGTTTAGCAATAAGGGGACGTGCCAGAGAAGTCCCCAGGAGATATTGGCCTTCATATACGGCATTTGCGCGAAAGGCCGGAAACACATAGTCTCGTACAAAGTCCTCTTTCAGGTCCTCTATGACAACTTTCGCGGCACCTGTATCCAGGGCCTTCCCCCTCACACTGTCCAGCTCTTCTCCCTGGCCAATATCAGCCGCAAAGGCAATCACTTGACAATCGTAGGTCTCGATCAACCACTTCAGGATAACGGATGTGTCAAGGCCCCCTGAATAGGCCAGGACTATCTTCTTCATCTGTCTTGTCATTAGTCATTAGTCATTAGTCATTAGTCATTGGTCATTGGTCATTGGTCACTTGAAATTTGAAACTTGACTGACCACTGACCACTGGTCACTGATCACTAATAAGTTTCTCTAATATCGCTTTATGCATGTGCAGCTTGTTTTCTGCCTGATCCCACACGACCGAATGGGCTCCCTCCAGGACATCGGCGGCTATCTCTTCGCCCCTGTGGGCTGGCAGACAATGCATGACCATCACGTCCTGTTTGGCCATGGTCAACAGGCCCTCGCTCACCTGAAAAGGTTTAAAGATTCTCTTTCGCAGCCCGTGTTCACTCTCGTGACCCATGCTGGCCCAAACATCTGTATAAATAACATCTGCATCGCGAACCGCTTCTTCAGGATCAGAAAGTACTACGATTTTACCTTTCGCATCCTTTACAGCAGCCGATAGAATGGCCTCATCGGGCTGATAGGCTTCAGGACAGGCGACCACCAGGTTCAGCGGCAAAATAGCTGCTGCGTTTAGCCAGGAATGAGCCACATTGTTTCCGTCACCAACCCAGACAATTTTGAGCCCTTCCAGCTTCCCCCTTTTTTCCAATATTGTCATAAGGTCGCTCAAGATCTGACAGGGATGATAGAGATCGGTCAGGCCATTGATGACAGGAATCGACGCTGCCACTGCCAGCTCCTTGAGCAAATCCTGAGAATAGGTCCGCACCACCAAGCCATCCAGATATCTTGAGAGCACACGGCCTGTATCGGCAATGGGCTCATTTCGTATCAACTGAGTGTCCTGAACATTCAAAAACAGGGAGGTCCCGCTGAGCTGGACCACGGCTGCCTCAAAGGAGACACGGGTTCGGGTAGAGGGCTTATCAAAAATAAGCCCTAAGGTCTTACCTTGAAGAGACTGATCGGCAATGCCGGACGCATGTCGCTCTTTCAGCTCGAGCGACCGCACAAACAGGGCCTCACAATCATCAGCACTTAGATCCCTGAGCGTCAAAAGGTCCTTTTTCATGATTTATCTGCTGCCATTTCTTGAAATATGCTATCCAGACACACAATGAGTGAATCTATCTGTCCCTCTTGGATAATCAGCGGCGGGATAAACCGCAGAATGTGTTCCTGTGTGCAGTTGATCAAGAACCCTCGCTCCATGCATGTCTTCACAATAGAGACGCCATCACAATCAAGATCCAGGCCGAGTAGAAGCCCCTTGCCTCGCACCTCCTGGATAAAGGCATATTTTGACTTGAGGTCAAGGAGCCGATCTTTGAAATACTGCCCTACCCTTTCACAATTCCGAAGTACACCTTCCTCCACAAGGGCCTTCACCACCGTAAGGGCTGCCGTTGCAACCAGCGGTGTCCCACCAAAGGTGCAAGCGTGAGAACCGGGGGTAAAGGACGCGGCTACCCTTTCCTTGGCCAGCATCGCACCCATGGGAAGTCCGTTGGCCAAGGCCTTGGCCAGTGTCATGATATCGGGCGTCATGCCGAAATGCTCATAGGCAAAGAGCTTTCCTGTCCGACCCATTCCGGTCTGCACCTCGTCAAAGACAAGGAGCAGTCCTTCCTGGTCGCACAGATTCCTCAGACCTTCCAGGTACCCTGACGCAGGACATCGAACACCACCTTCACCCTGAATAGGCTCCAGCATGATCGCACAGGTCTGCCCGGTGATGACATCCTGAACAGCGTCGAGATCATTAAATGGAACGATGTCAAAACCCTCCACGAGTGGTTCAAACCCCTTTTGAATCTTTGCCTGGCCTGTGGCACTCAGTGTGGCAATCGTCCGACCATGAAAAGACCCCTCCATCGTTATGATCCTGAAGCGCTCCGGGGCACCTCGATCCTTAAAGTATTTTCGGACCAGTTTGATCGCTGCCTCATTCGCCTCTGCACCGCTGTTGCAAAAGAAGACCCGGTCTGCAAAGGAGTGCTCAACCAGCCACTCAGCCAACGCTGTTTGCGGCTCCGTATAATACAGATTTGAGACATGTACCAGGCGGCGCGCCTGATCCGCTATGGCCCGGGCAATACCCGGGTGGGCATGCCCCAGATTACAAACCGCAATCCCGGCCACAAAATCTGTATAAGTACCACCCGTTTCATCATACAGCGTGCACCCTTCGCCCTGGGTCAGTACGATCGGAAAGCGGCTATAGGTAGCAGCCATGACCTTGTCTGCTTTTTCTATTACGTCATTCGTCATTTGTCAGTAGTCAGTGGTCAGTAGTCAGTGGTCAGTAGTCAGTGGTCAGTGGTTACTCGTTACTGGTTACTCGTTGCTGGATGCTGGATAGTGGATAGTGGATACTGATTATTCGTTACACCTGCCTTTCAAATCCGCATTCCGCATTCCGCATTCCGAAATCTACTGACTAATTGCTGTTCCAATCCCCTTGTCTGTGAAAAGCTCAAGTAGCACTGAGTGTGGCTTGCGGCCATCGATGATGTGCACCCTGTCTACACCCTTTTGCAACGCGTCTAAGCTACATCGAATTTTCGGAATCATTCCTCCGGAAATGGCGCCCTCATCAAGCATTTTCTTCACAGTCCCCGCCTTGATAGAGGATATCAGGGATTCGCTCTTATCCATGACCCCTTCCACATCCGTGAGCAGGATCAGCTTCATGGCATTGAGGGCCACAGCGACCTTACTGGCGACCCAGTCAGCATTGATGTTATAGGTCTCACCCGACTCTCCGACCCCAACTGGAGCAATAACCGGGATAAAGCCCCCGGCCTCCAAGGTTCGGATAATCTCCGGGTTCACGGCCACTACCTCCCCCACCATCCCTATGTCTATGATCTCAGAGGGCTTGTCTTCTGCCTGGGGGCGCACAAGATGCAGCTTCCTGGAAAGGATCAGGCCTCCATCTTTGCCGCTCAATCCCACTGCCCTGCCACCCTGTTGACTGATCTGTGCCACGATCTCTTTGTTGACCTTGCCAACAAGGACCATCTCTACCACGTCCATGGTAGGCTCATCCGTAACACGCAGGCCATCCACGAATTGAGAGTCTATCCCCATTTTCTCTAAAACCGATCCGATCTGTGGACCTCCCCCGTGGACCACTACAGGATGAAGCCCTATGAATTTCATCAGCGTGATGTCACGGGCAAAGTCTTCCTTCAGATGTTCCTCCACCATGGCGTGTCCGCCATACTTGATGACGATGGTCTTTCCGTAAAACCGGCGGATATAGGGAAGGGCCTCAATCAGTATGTCAGCAACAGTGGGGGTCATTGGTCAATAACGAAGTGCCTAAAGTGAACTAAAGTGAACTAAAGTGCCTAAAGTTAAAGGAATAAGAACAATTTTAAAAAAGTTTCTTGAAGTCCTCAACTTTAGCTCACTTCTCCACGTTCATTTATCATTGGTCATTTAAGGATTTTACACCTATATATAGCTTTTAACAAAAAAAATTTGGATTTCGGCTATTGAGTCCGCCTGAGGCGGACGAATTAACCCCAGAAGATAC